>CAZDJY010000063.1:0-7747 GCA_964505835.1 uncultured Zetaproteobacteria bacterium
TGCCCTGTTGTCCAGACACAAGAGAGGCGGATTGAATGCCTCGGTGACTGCGAGCACCCGCGGCCACTGGGCGGCCAGTTCCTCTGGCATGGGCGGACGATGGGCCTTGTATTCAGGATACATGGTGTTGCGGAATGATCCGCCCTTGGGATCGAATACGACGGCCGTATGTGTCGGACTGAGATCCTTGAGGACGCTGCGCAGCATTTGCACATAACCGAATACCGCATTCGTGGGTTCGCCCTTCGAATTGGTCAGGTTGTGGCGAACTGCATGAAAGGCGCGAAAGACGTAATTGGGACCATCAATAAGAACAAGATGTGGCATCAGAACTCCAAAATCAGATGAACGCGAGCATGCCCGAGAAGTGTGCATGCTGCAATTAAGGAAGGTCTGAAAAACTACGTCCTTGTCGTTATTCAGTAGGCAAAGGCAAAAGCACGGTGGCTTTTTTCAGAGCATCCTTAAAGGGCTTGCTAGCGGCTGAAGACCCAGTTGTTGCCCTCGGACAACTCAGCATTGAAGCTGTAGCCGTCGGCATCGAAGGCCTTGAGGCCTTGCGGATCCTGCAGCCGATGTTGGATGATATAGCGACTCATCATGCCGCGCGCTTTCTTGGCGGAGAAGCTGATGATTTTATAGCGATCGCCGCGTAGTTCCTTGAATTGCGGCGTGATGATCTCGGCCTTCAGAGTGGATGGTTGTACGGCCTTGAAATATTCATTCGAGGCCAGGTTTATCAGGATCCTGTCGCACTGCTCAGTGAGCGCCTGGTTGAGCGCATCGGTGATGACTCCACCCCAGAATGTATACAGATCACGCCCCAGCGGGTTGCTTAGTCGGGTGCCCATCTCCAGGCGGTAGGCCTGCATCAGATCGAGCGGGCGCAGCAGTCCATACAGGCCCGACAGGATACGCAGATGTTGCTGTGCAAAATCGATATCGCTTTCTCTCATCGAGGCCGCATCCATGCCCTGATACACATCGCCCTGAAATGCAAAGATCGCTTGCTTGGCATTTTCAGCGGTGAACGGCGTATGCCATTGCTGATAACGAGCCATATTCAGGTCGGCGAGCTTGATGCTGATCTTCATCAGATCGGCAATCTGAAAGCTGTCCATATCTCGCAGGATGTCGATCAGTTCGGCTGATTTCTCCAGATGTTGAGGCTGGGTGAATGCCTGCAGTGGGGCCGGTTTTTCAATGTCGAGTTTCTTGGCGGGTGAAACAATCAGTAACATGGGAACTCCTTGGCGAACCATAAAAGCGCTTTGCCGATCTGCCAACCAGAGAGTGCTGGAGGATGCAGGCAATGTGATTTGAATCGCAGCCTGCTTGCACTCGACCCATTATGCTGGCACCTTTTTTATGCTATAAGGGAGAAGGGATGGATATCAACGAGAGGTGGATGAAGCGGGCTCTGACCCTGGCCAAAAAAGGAATCGGAACAACGCATCCGAATCCGCGTGTTGGTGCGGTTGTGGTCAACAAAGGTGTTGTGGTCGGTGAAGGGTGGCATGAGAAGGCCGGTGAAGCCCATGCTGAGGTTATCGCTTTGCAAAAAGCGGGCCACAGGGCGCGTGGCGGCAGCCTGTATGTGACCCTCGAACCCTGCGCAGCCCGCGGTAAAACCCCTGCCTGCACCGATGCCATTCTGCATGCCGGTATTCGGCAGGTGGTGTTTGCTTCATCGGATCCAAATCCGAAAATGGCAGGCGGCGGCAAGGTGTTGGCGGCTTACGATGTCGAGGTGCAGGGCGGGGTGATGGCCGATCAGGCCGATGCCCTGAATATTCCTTTTTTCCATTATGTGCGAACAGGTCGCCCCTATGTAACAGCCAAGGCGGCCATCTCGCTGGATGGGAAACTTGCAACACGTACGCATCATTCGCAGTGGATCAGCGGTGAGAAATCACGCCGCCATGCACATGGTCTACGTGCGGCTTCCGATGCGATCATTGTCGGTGCCGGAACCCTGGTGCATGACAATCCTTCACTGACCGTGCGTGATGCGAAGATCAAGGGCAATGTACCGCTGCGCGTTGTTATGTGCTTTGAGACGCCGCCATTCAATCCCGATTGCAAACTGCTCAGTGATGATGCGCCGAGCCGCTTTTATGTGCGCAGCACCAACGAGCACACCCAGCGCTGGCATGATGCCGGGGTGCAGGTCGGTAAGGCTTCCAGTCTGCCTGCAGTCTTAAAGCATTTGGCCGAGGATGGGTGTCTGGAGGTGCTGCTGGAGGGCGGTGGCCAGTTGCATTCGGCTTTTTTTGATGCTCATTTTACCGACGAACTGGTGTTGTATCAGGCGCCGATATTGTTGGGAGGTCGTGATGCGGTGGCGCTATGGAGCGGCATGGGTGTTGAAACGGTGGATCGAGCACTGCGGCTTGCCGATGTCAGTCGCCGCAAAATGGATGATGATTATATGATTCGCGGCCGGGTCGTGTACCCCGACTGATGTCGGCCTGTTGATTTGCGCAACCCCTGCCGGCAATGCTTCAGAGGATGAGGGGCGGCGCATATGGCGGATGATGTACATGCTTTTAGCGTAACTGCAAAACAAGCAACGCAACACTCTGTACAGCAGTTCTCGCTGTATCGGCTGCCGTTGCTATTGCCAGCCGGTCTCTGGGTTCTCGGGTTGATGTTAGTCCGGACCGACGCTTTGCCGCTGTCTGTTGCACTTGGCATCGTGATTATTGTAAATCTCATGTTGTTGGGCTTTCGACGATGGCGTTTGCTGGCATGGTTTGCGCTTGCCTGCCTGTGGGGCATTACTGACCTCGGGATACATGCGCGGCAGATGCAGGTGCCGGATGACTGGCTGGGCTCCTCCATAGAGGTCACCGCCAAAGTGGAATCCGTCCAGCGACAGTCCGGCTACAAGCGCTTGCTTGTAAGTGATATCCAGAGAAGCAGTGCTGCAAGGATTTCTGGCCATGCCCTCCTCTATGTATATGGACGGCGGGACAAAGCGAATGCGCCGTTTTCCGACATACAGCCCGGAGACAGGCTACAGGCGAGAGTGCGCCTGCATCTGCCGCGCAATCATCTGAATCCCGGTGCCTTTGATTATCGGGCATGGTGCTTTGATCGGAGTATTGCGGCTCTCGGAAGTGCTTCGGGTGAAATAAAAATTATTGAGCGGCACCGGACATGGATCGAATCGGCCAGAAAGCGGATTCGCCAGGCTATTTGGAAAACAGATGCAAGTGCGTCGGGTATTCTGTCGGCTGTATTGCTCGGTGATCGCAGTCATGTGGGAACACACGAAAACGACGTGTTTTCCGCCACGGGAACCGCGCACCTGCTGGCCATATCGGGCATGCATGTCGGTATGGCAGCAGCCTGGCTGTTTGCCATGTGTTGGTGGTTACTGACCCGGCGCGAGGCATGGATGGTGCATTGGCCGGTCCGGTCAATATCATTGCTGGCCGGCTTATTTTCGGCGCTCGCCTATGCTTCGCTGGCAGGCTGGCCGCTGCCGGCCATTCGTTCGGGATGTATGCTTGCCGCCGGAGTGCTGGCATGGCTGCTGGCCGAGAAGGCCTCGCCGTTCAACACCTTACTGGCCGCACTCATGCTGATATTGATCGTCGATCCATCAGCCATTGCTTCGCTTTCCCTGTGGCTGTCTTTTCTGGCAACAGCGGGCATTCTGTTGTGGGCCGGGCAGCAGCATGGACAAGCCTCTTCAGGCAGACTCATGCAAGCGGTAAAGGGCCTGTTCTGGGTTTCGCTGCTGGCCATGCTGGCCACATTGCCGGTGATTGTTTCTGTCTTCGGGCGCGTGCCTTTGTACGGATTACCAAGCAATCTTTTGATGGTGCCACTGTATGGACTGTTCGTGATGCCATTGTCATTGGCCGGTGAATTGATGGCGGTGCTCGGGTTGGAATATATGGCTTCCGGCTTATTGCAATGGGCGGCGCTTGGAATCCGATGGGGACTTGAACTGATCACTATGATTGCAGCACTGCCACTGGGTAGACTCTGGGCTGTCCATCCCGATTGGCTGGCAAATGGATTCTACACTTTGCTGATGGCACTGGCTGCTTGGCAATGGCTGAAAGAGGGTTCGCGTATCCGCATTGCCGGGCTGCTGGCGGCAGGGGTCGGCGTCTATTTATTGCTGGTTGTCGGTGAAAAGGCGATCGACAGGCCGAGCTGGCTGGTCTGGGATGTGGGACAGGGTGCAGCGTCAACCCTGTTGCTGCCCCATAACCACGTCATCGTTGTTGATGTGCCGGGGCGATCCGGAAGTCGTTTTAACGGGGGAACCCGCGTGGCGGAGGGGCTGCGTAGCATGGGGATCAGTCATGTTGATGTGCTGGTACTTTCGCATGCCCAATCCGATCATCTGGGCGGAGCTTTGAGTCTGATCGGTCGTATGAATAACGTGGGTGAGATATGGCTGCCCGATGTTCCCGACGCGCACCATGACAGCCGGGTGAAAGGCATTGTCGCCGAAGCCGGGAGGCGACATATCGCCGTACATTGGCTGGTGCGTGGTCAGCAGATGAAGTTGGGGAGGGATGAACAAGCGGTGAGTTTTAAGGTGCTTTGGCCGCCTAAGGGTTATGCGCCTGCCAATGCCAATAATGTATCGCTGGTATTGACTGCCGATGTGCCTGACGGCGGACGGTTGATGTGGCCAGGAGATATCGAGGCTGCGAGTGAAGCGGCGATTGTGTCGGGCATGCCTGCAGGCGTTGATGCGATGTTAATGCCGCACCATGGCAGCAGCACATCGAGCAGCCAGAGTTTTATCGAGGCCCTGCGGCCGACTCTGAGCATTGCACAGACCGGATTCGCCAATCGTTATGGATTTCCTCATGCATCGGTAGTGCATCGTTACGAGAGGCTTGGGAGCAATGTTTACGATACGGCCGATGGCGCGGTACTGGTCGAATGGACGGGGGCTTCCGGGCACATGCAGGTTGACCGGTGGCGCTCGGACCAAAGCGGTCGGCGAGATATCGCGTTGCAGTGGTGGCGGGGGCACCTATAATGCAGCACGTTGAAGGAATATGCGCAGCTGTTTATGTGCTTGTGTATGGGCGCAATGATCTATTCCTGCAGAGTCATTAATGTTTGTTTTAAAAACCGGCCGGGCGTGCACCTTGGCCTGGAGGCAATGTGTTTGAATTTATTCAACAGGGCGGCGTGGTCATGTATATCCTGCTCGCCGCATCGGTACTGGCGCTGACTATCATCTTCGAACGTGCCTGGAGCTTGCGTCGTTCGGTGGTCATTCCAATCAAGGATGTGCATTCGGTCGAGGCGGCGGTGCGCGACAATGATGTCGAAAAAGCCATGCAGTTGTGCCGGGATCACAATACAGCCATGAGCCGCATTCTATGGATCGCTCTGGCTAACCGCGGCGTGCGCCGCTCGATCATGAAAGAGATTTTGGAAGAGACCGGGCGTCAGGAGGTCGCGCATCTGGATCGCTTTATCGGCGTGTTGGGCGTGATTGCTGCGATTGCGCCGCTGCTGGGCCTGCTTGGCACCGTGATTGGCATGATCGAGGTGTTTCAGCAGATATCTCTGGTTGGTGTCGGCAAAGCCGACGTGCTGGCCGGTGGTATTTCCAAGGCACTGAATACCACCGCTGCCGGTTTGACCGTCGCCATTCCGGCGCTTGTCGCCTACCGTGTTTTTGAATCACGGGTTGATGCCTTTGTGATCGAGATTGAACAGCATGCGATTCATTTTGTTGAAATGCTTAAGGGCGAGCGCGAATGAAACTACGCGCCAAGAAGCGCATTGATTATCTGGTCGATATCACACCGCTGGTGGATGTCGTTTTCCTGATGCTGATTTTTTTCATGGTGTCGACGAGTTTTAGCGTATCGTCCAGCTTGAAGCTCGAGTTGCCATCCAGTCATTCCAGCGAGCAGCAGCAGGAAGTGAAGCAGGTGATTATCAGTATAAACGCCAAAGGTCAGTTTTTCGTCCAGGACGAAGCGGTTGAAGATGGTGCCTTGCGCAAGCGCATTCTGAATGTTTCGCACGGTGATCCGAATATGGGTGTTGTACTGCGAGCTGATGCGGACGCCAGGCACAAGCGCGTCGTTTATGTGCTCGATACGCTGCGTGATCTGGGTATGAGCAAGGTCGGTATCGCTACTTTAACGACACAGACAGGAACCAATTGATGCGTATTGTACAAAAATTCGGCGGCACCTCCGTCGGCAGTCTTGAGCGTATTCGTGCAACAGCTGATCTTGTTCAGGCAGAGATTAAGCGCGGCAATGAAGTGGCTGTTGTGGTATCGGCGATGAGCGGCGAAACCAATCGGCTGATTTCGATGGCCAGAGAGATGTCATCCGATCCTGCCATCCGCGAAATGGATGCGCTTGTGGCGACAGGGGAGCAGGTTAGCGCTGCATTGCTGGCGATCGAATTGCAGGCGCGCGGCATTTTTGCTTATTCATGTAATGGCGGGCAGGCCGGTTTTCGTACCGATGGGCGCCATGCACGGGCACGCATTACGCACGTCGAGGGCGATCATCTGGTGCGCCATATGCAGGCCGGGCAGGTGCCGGTGGTGACAGGCTTTCAGGGCGTGGATGACGAAGGTAATGTAACCACGCTGGGGCGCGGCGGCTCGGACACATCGGCTGTAGCGCTTGCTATTGCTGTACAGGCAGACATCTGCGACATCTATACTGATGTGGACGGGGTTTACACCACCGACCCCCGCATTGTCAGTAAAGCCCGGAAGATCGATCACATCAGCTATGAAGAAATGCTCGAATTCGCATCGCTGGGAGCCAAAGTGCTGCAAACCCGCAGTGTGGAGTTGGCCATGCGTTTTGGCATGCCGATTCATTTGCGTTCCAGTTTCGAGCCTGTGCAAGGCACAATCGTCAGTAAAGAGGATGACAGTATGGAAAGAGCAGCGATATCAGGCGTCGCATACAATCGCGACGAGGCGAAAATTACCATTCGCGGCATCCCCGATCATCCGGGTATTGCCGCCAATGTATTCGGGCCGGTGGCCGAGGCGGCCATTAATGTCGATGTGATTGTGCAGAATATCAGTGAACAGGGCTTTACCGATATTACCTTTACCGTGCCGCGTGACGATTATAAGAGCACCACGGCCATCATGCAGAAGCTGTGTCAGGAGATGCAGGCCCGCGATGTACTGGGCGATGATACGGTAGCCAAGGTTTCGGTGATCGGCGTGGGTATGCGCTCGCATTCAGGCGTGGCCAAGAAGATGTTTGATGTTCTGGCCGAGGAAGGGGTGAATATCCAGATGATTTCGACCAGTGAAATCAAGATTACCGTGGTCGTTGATGAGGCTCATGTGGATAAGGCCGTACGCGCCTTGCACACGGCCTTTGATCTCGATACCGAGAGTCTTGAGGTCTGAATCCGGGATGCAAAAACTTGCGCTTTTCCGAATGACCGTCTATTTAAGCATGCAGGGAGTTTTTTCATGCTTGTATTGACACGTAAAAAAGGCGAGACGATCGCCATTGGCGATAATATTCAGATCCAGGTTCTCAGTGTGAAGGGCGGCCAGGTTCGCATTGGCGTTGACGCGCCAAGGGAAGTGCGCGTCAATCGCGAAGAGTGCATTGAAGAGCCGAGTGCCACAGAACAAGAGCCTGTTGCCGTCAAACCTGCAGTCTGATCTTTCTGGTTACCTGATCTTTTTATTCCTTTAACGATGCTCTGAAAAAGTCAGAGCATCCGTGCAGGCCATGGATGGTCTGCCAAAATC
>CAZDJY010000064.1:0-1711 GCA_964505835.1 uncultured Zetaproteobacteria bacterium
GGCATCTTTTCGGTCATGGGGCTGGCTGTCGAGGTGGCGGGTGTTCTGGCACCATTTGCATTCTTTCTGGGTGGCCTGCTGGCCTTACTGACAGGCTATTCCTATATCAAGTTGGCCACGGCCTACCACAGTGACGGCGCCAGCTTCACCTATCTCGAGTATGCCTTTCCGAAGTGGCCGATCATCGGCGCTTTTGTCGGCTGGGTGGTCGTGGTCGGATATGTCGGCACCATGGCTCTTTATGCTTTTACCTTTGGAGCCTACGCCTCGGAGATGATGGGCACAGCGGCGAACAGTGCTATTCGCCAGTTCCTTTCGTTAGCTGTCGTGGCAATCTTCATGGTGGTCAACCTGTACGGGGTAAAATCAGCCGGCAGCAGCGAAGATTTGATTGTCTATGGCAAGATCATGCTACTGGGCGTCCTGGCATTTGCCGGTCTGGGGTCAGTCGATGTCGGACAACTACAGGGCTGGCCAACGGACAGGTTTGATCATGTAATCATGGCAGGGGCATTAATTTTTGTCGCATACGAAGGGTTTCAACTGATCACCAATGCTGTCTGCGAAACCGATCGTCCTGCCCTGAATATTCCACGAGGCATATACGGATCCATTCTTATTGTAACGGTGTTGTATTGTGTGCTGTCTATTGTGGCTGTGGGATCCTTGTCGGTTGAGGGATTGGTCGCGGCCAAGGAATATGCGCTGGCGGTTGCAGCGGAACCAGCCATGGGCAATGCAGGACGAATACTGGTATCCATTGCTGCAATGCTGGCTACGGCATCCGCCATCAATGCGACCATGTTTGGCTCATCGAGAATGATGGCTGAAATGGCGGCAAGCAGGGAGATGCCGGCGGCTTTTTCATTTCGCAATCGCGGCAGCGTTCCTTGGATGGCCGTTGTGGTAGTGTCGGTGTTAACGGTGGTGTTGACGTATAACAGCGGTCTTGAATTTATTGCCTCGTTTTCCAGCATGACCTTCCTGCTCGTGTCATTGGCGGTATCGCTGGCCAATCTGAAGCTGCACGCAGCCACCCATGCCAATGTATGGGTCGTGAGTGTCGGCAGTCTGCTGCTGCTGGCAACGATCTCGACACTGGTTGTTTATCTTGCCAGTCATATGCCGCGCACTCTGGCGATCATCTCCCTGATGTACGGCATAGTCGCCGTGGCCGTTTGGGTCTTCGAAAAGAAAAGAGCGCGGCAAGCCATGCCGACTGATAGGCTCAGCTGATGAGTATCTTCTGGATATGGCTGACCGGTGGCTTGTTCGGTTTACTGCACAGCTTGATGGCGGCCAATCCCGTTAAGGCTGCGCTGTATGAGCGAGGCATTGGCATTCAGGCGTACCGGCTGACCTACAGCCTGCTTGCCATAGTGCTGACCGGGGCCTGGCTGGTTTTCGTACATCTGCTTCCCGATGTGCCACTGTATCGACTGGAAGGCTGGCAGAACTGGCTGATGCTGGGACTGCAGATAACAGGCTTGATCATTGCGGTATTTTCTTTCCGCGCTTTCGACGCCGGGATGTTTCTTGGGTTTAAAACCATGCCTGAGGATGGGGAGCCGTTTCATGAGCAAGGCGTCTATCGCCTGATACGCCATCCGATGTATAGCGGCGTAATGCTCGCCTTGCTGGCCAGCCCTGTGCAGACGCTGAACAGCTTCAACCTGACCTTGGTCATCTGCCTGTATTTTATCATCGGTTC
>CAZDJY010000064.1:1811-7696 GCA_964505835.1 uncultured Zetaproteobacteria bacterium
CCGATGTGTGTCAATGAGCTGATCGAAGCCACCGGTGCGTCGCAGTCCAACCTTTCCCAGCATCTGGCCAAGATGCGCATGATGGGCATCATTTCCAATGAAAAGCGCGGCCAGCAGGTATTCTATCGCATCACGAATCCTGAATTCGAGGAACTTGTGCATGTGCTTAAGCATATCTATTGCCCGGAAGCCTGCCGTTCGGCTGAAGAGAAGGCATAAACGTGTTTTTTTCCGCACACATATCAATAATTCGTTATGTTTTAATGTTCATGGCCGCGATGCTACTGGCCCCGGCCCTGGCCCCGGCCGCTGAGATTACCAGCCTGAAGCAGAGTCTGGCGCTGGCCCTTGAGCACAATCGTTCGCTGGCGGTCGCGGTAAGCCGGCTGGATAAGGCCGAAGCCGAGGCGGATGCGATGACCGGCCGGATGTTGCCACGCATCGATGTTTCAAGCGGCGTGCTGCGTACCGATTCACCGCTGGGCTATTTCGGTTCCCGAATCCAGCAGGGGCGTATCACGGCGGCGGATTTTAATCCGGCCACACTGAATCACCCCGGCTATATCAATAATTATCAGTCTCGGCTCGGTCTGAGCATGCCGATCTTCGCCGGAGGTGCTCTGTGGGCCGGGCGTGCAAAGGCCCGGCATCTTGCCGATGCCGGTGCTCTGGATGTGGCTTTCCGGCGGCAGCAGCTGATTTATCAGACCATCGCCATCTATATTCAGGTGCTTCAAAGCCGCGCCCGGCTCGATGCCGGAAAGAAGGCTGTGCAGGCTGCAGAAAAGCGATGGGGGGATGCGAAATCCCTGCAAAAGCGTGGTATGGCGATCAACAGTGATGTGATGGATGCACATGTTCACCTGTTACGTAGCGAGGTGGCTCTGCAAGAGGCGCGCAGCGCCTATGCCGACAGCATTGAGACTTTGCGACTTGTACTGGGTCAGCGGCAAAGCCTAAAGGTCTCCGGTCTTCAGGAGCCGCATCTGAACATTAGCACCCTTGATCTGAAAACCCTGCTGGATGGAGCTGTTGAGCAACGAGCCGATTTGCAAGCTCAGCGCAAAGAATTGCAGGCTGCTGAAGCAGCAAGTCGGGAATCTCGGGCCGCCTACCTGCCGAAGGTGAACCTTATGGCGGCGCAGGAATGGAATAACGCAACCTTCGGCCTTAAGAACAGGAATTCGACAATTGGCGCCACTGTGAGCATGAATTTGTTTGCTGGTGGCGCAGACAAGGCTCGTGTCCGGGCTGCAGACGCCGAACGCATCGCTCTGGAATTACAGATCGAGGATAAGCAGCAGCAGATTAAAAATGAGATCCGTCAGGCATGGCGTAGCCTGAATACAGCCGAACAGCGCTATCACAGCGAGAATATGGCACTCAAGCAAACGTCCGAGTCGTTGCGTATCAAAGCATTACGCCACGCGCAGGGTTTGGAGAAAACCTCGGATATGCTGGATGCCCAGGTAGGTATGGATGCCTCAAGGGTGGCTCAGATTCGTGCCCGTTATGATGTGATGATTGCCAGGGCCGCACTGCTGCTGGCATCAGGCACCCTGACTGAGGAGGTGGTTCAATGAATCGATACCGTATAATCCCGGCACTGGCCCTTGTGGCCGCAATCGGATTGTCCGCCTGTTCGGATACAACCGATCATCAAAACAGCGAGGCCATGACAGCTACGGCGACGACGTTTCGCCTAAATGCCACCGATGTACCGGTCCGTTACGTAACCAGCGGTACAGTCACATCCGATCACAGGGTTGTAATCAGTTCGCGGCTGTCCGGTTATATCCGGGAAATGAAGGTGCGCGAAGGCGATAAGGTGCAAAAAGGGCAGGTGCTGGTACGGGTTGATCCCGTCGACGCGAAGCAGGCCCTGATTCAGGCCAGAGCGGATATGGCAGATGCACAAGCGGACTTACGGCGTTATAACGAACTCTTAAAGGCTGGCGCGGTCACGGATCAGCAGGCTGACAAGGTGCGACTGCGTTTCAAGGTGGCTCAGTCGCAGGTTGAGCAAGCGCGTAATCAACTCAGTTATGCAGAGGTGCGCTCACCTGTGGCCGGCGTGGTCGTGGAGAAAAGACTGTCGTCGGGAGATCTGGCAGCCCCGGGCATCGCCATTCTGACGATTGAGGATCCGGCAAGTCTGCTCGTTGAGACGTACGTGTCGGAAAAGTTTGTCAGCCATATCCGGGAAGGTGCAGCGGTGGATATCGGCGTTCCCGCAACGAAGCAAACCTATAAGGGTGCTGTTCGCCAGGTCGTGCAGGCCGCCGACCCGGTATCGCATCAGTTTCTGGTGAAGGCTGCGCTGCCCGCTGCGGAAGCCATACACCCCGGCATGTACGCCGAGACAGGTTTTCATGTTGGCTTGCGCAAGGCGTTGTTGATTCCGCTAGCGGCCGTCACTGCCCGCTCGGGCCTGCATGGTGCGTATGTGCTGGATCACAAGGGTATTGCCCATTATCGGCAGGTGCGCTTGGGAAATGAGATGGCCGGGCAGTATGTCGGCATGGTGGAAGTGCTGGCCGGATTGCATGCCGGCGATGTGATTGCCTGGCAGGGCACTCCGGCATTGCGGACCGGTTATCGGGTGATATCCCGTAGCGAACAGCAAGAGGCGGTTCACTGAGCATGAGCAACCAGGCACTGGAGCAGCAGGGGGCGCTGAATATTGCCGGTCGTCTCGGACAGCTGGCGATGCGTACGAACCTGACGCCGCTGTTCAGCATCCTGATCTTCCTGATCGGATTGGTGGCCCTGTTTGTCACGCCGAGGGAAGAGAATCCGCATATCGATGTGCCAGCTGCCAATGTGATCGTGCAGATGCAGGGGGCAAGCCCGGAAGAGGTGCAGAATCTGATCGTGCGGCCGATGGAAATGGTGCTGCGTGAAATGACCGGCATTGACCATACCTTCGGCACCGCCATGGATTCGTTGGGCGTGGTGACGGTGTTATTCGATGTCGGTGAAGATAAGGAAGCCAGTCTGGTCAAGCTGTACGACCGCATCATGCATAATCTGGACCGCATTCCGGCTGGAGCATCACGGCCACTGGTCAAGCCGATGGATGTCGATGATGTGCCGGTGTCGGTGATCACGCTTTCCTCCCCCGAAATGGACGGGCTGTCGCTGAAACGTCTCGCCGAACGTGTGCGCGAGCAACTGGCGCCGCTCGAGGGTGTGTCCGTCGCCGACATTATCGGCGGTCGCAATCATGAAATCGGCATCCAGATCGATCCTGCCCGCATGGCGGCTTACGGGATTACGCTGGATCAACTGCATCAGGTGCTGACCTCGGCCAATGCTGGTGGCCCGGTAGGAGAATTGGTCGGCAACAATACGGTGACGCGTGTCTGGCTGGACGGTTATCTGAAGAATGCCGATGAAGTCGGCTTGCTGATCATCGGTCACAGGCTGGATCAGGGCAAAGACAAGCCGGTATATCTGCGCGATATAGCATCCATCACAGATGGCCCGGCCGAAGTCTCTCAGCTACACCGCATTGGCTTCGGGCCGGCGGCAGATGGGCAGGATCGCTCTGCGGGCGAGCCGGAAACCCCGGCTGTTTCCATTGCGCTGGCCAAGAAGCGTGGCACCAACGCCGTGAATGTAACCGAGCGCATCGGAGCGAAACTTGCTGAACTGAAGGGAGATTTTATTCCCGATAACGTCCATGTCGAAATCACGCGCGATTCCGGTGAACGGGCCGATGCTGCGGTGAATCTTCTGATTGAACATATGGGCATCGCCATTGCCTCGGTGATCCTGATTCTGCTTGTCTTTCTGGGCTGGCGCGAGGCGACGATCGTGACCCTGAATATCCCGCTGGTGTTGTTCGTCGTACTGGCCATCGGTTTACTGGCCGATCAAACCATTAACCGTATCACCCTGTTTGCCCTGATTCTGGCGCTTGGTTTGCTGGTGGATGATGCCATCGTCGTCATTGAAAATATCCATCGCCATCTGCACCGGGGTGTATCGAGCCTGAAGGATAAGGCAGGGCTGATTATTCGTGCTACCAACGAAACCGGCAAGCCGACCATCGTGGCCACCATTGCCGTGATCCTGGCCTTTATTCCGATGGCCTTTGTTACCGGCATGATGGGCCCATACATGGGACCCATCCCGTTCAATGCGCCGCTGGCCATGGCGACTTCGCTGATTATTGCCTATGCCTTTACGCCGTGGATTGCGCAGCGCTGGATGCCGTGCAAGGTGTCTGAGCCGACCCTCGAAGAAAAGGACGAGCAGCCGCAGGACTGGGTACACCGCACATATATGCGCCTAGCCAAACCGTTGATCGAAAAGCGAGCCAAAAGACGTACATTCTGGATAGTTTTAGCGGTGTTATTCATTGCCGCCATGCTGGAGCCAGGCTGGCAGTTCATTCGTCCGTCCGGTATCAACGGTCCGCTGACGCCCGGCGCGGTGGAACTGAAGATGCTGCCCAAGAGTAATCAGAATACCTTCAATATCACCATCGACCTGCCGGAAGGCGCGAGCCTTGAGGAAACTGACAGGGCGGCGCGTGATATCGGTGATGTATTGCGGGGCCATCCCATGGTGCGCGATTATGAAGTATTTGTCGGGCGCGCCGGGCCGATCGACTTTAACGGTATGTTGCGTGGCGCGGCCCTGTTCCGCGAAGGGCCGAATCTGGGTGAGATCCGCGTGAATCTGAAAGACAAGCATGAGCGCAGCATCATGTCCTCCGAGATTGTATTGCAGCTGCGCGAGATGTTGAAACCGGTGTTGCAAGCCTATCCGCTGGCTTCCATTAAACTTGTGGAAGATCCGCCCGGGCCCCCTGTCCGGGCAACGCTGTTGGCGGAAATCTACGGCCCTGATTACAGCACCCAGCGGCGCATTGCAGCTAAGGTGAGCGATGTTTTCAAAGGCACCTATGACGTGACGGATGTGGACGATTCGGTTGGCGCTGATCAGGCGCAACTGAATATCCGGGTGAACAAGGAGAAGGCCGCCCGTCTGGGCGTTGCCACCAGCCAGGTAGAGACTGCGCTGCGCGATTTTCTCGGAGGCTATAACTTCGGTGCGGTGCATGTTTCGGACGAGCGCCATTCTGTGCATCTGCATGTCCGCTTGCCGAAACGACTGCGTGCCCATCCCGAGGATCTGGATCGGATATATGTTACCGGAACATCTGGCCCGCTTCCCTTATCCGCGATTGCCGATATTGAGGAGACTGTGGTCAGCAAGCCTGTGTTCAGTAAGGACGGGCACCCGGTGGTCTATGTGACGGCTGAGCCACGCCAGGGCTCGCAGGTTTATCCCTTGCTGGAGATGGACAGCAAGCTGGATGCATCCGAGGTGTTGCCCGGCGTGCAGCTGAAGACAGGCGGCATGCGTTTCACCGATACTGCTCCCGAAGATACATTTGCTTATCACCTGTTATGGGACGGCGAGATGCGCCTGACTCTGGATGTGTTCCGAGATCTCGGAGCGGCCTTCATTGTGGCTCTTATCCTCATCTATTTGCTGATGGTGGCCTATTATGGTGAGTTTATATTACCGATGATGGTCATGGCCCCGACGGCCCTGACGATGATCGGCATCTTCCCCGGCCATTTGATCACCGGGCAGGCATTCACTGCAACCTCAATGATCGGCATGATCGCTCTGGCCGGCATTGTGGTGCGCAATTCCACGCTGTTGATTGATTTTATTCTCGATTATCGACGGCAGGGCCATGATCTGAAAACAGCCGTGTTGGAAGCCGGTGCTGTGCGAGCCCGTCCGATCCTCTTGACTGCGCTGGCAGTCATTGCCGGCACCTCGATCATGATCACCGATCCGGTGTTCGGTGGCCTGGGCGTGTCGATGGCTTTTGGCACGCTTGCGGCAACGATCCTGAC
>CAZDJY010000065.1:0-7677 GCA_964505835.1 uncultured Zetaproteobacteria bacterium
GGCGGAATAAATCCGTCCACCCGTTCAACCCCGGTATCGATATGGCCATCGTCGAGCAGTTCGAGCCAGCGATAGCCGGGAGAGAGGCCGTCGAGCTGGAAATCATCGCAGTTCGGTTTGAACTGGATGCAGGTGGATGGCGTGGCGAGCACGCGTACCTTGCCGCGCATGACATCGAGTTGCTGATGAATATGGCCGCACAGGATGCCGCGAACATGCGGATGCTGATCCACAATCTTCCAGAACTCATCGGCATTGCTGAGGCCGATTTCATCCATCCAGCGACTTCCGGTGGGTACGGGCGGGTGATGAATGGCCAGCAGGGTGTGCCGGCTGTGAGCATCTGTGAGTAGCGCATCGAGTCGTTGCAGCTCTTCGTCAGACAAAGTGCCGGCCACCTGGCCGGGGGCATGTGAGTTCAGCGAAATGATGTGCCAGTGGTCGAGGCGGAGTTGATCGTGAAAATCCGAAATGCCCTTCAGGGCCGGAATCAGCGTGCTGTTAAGCATATCCATATTGGCATGGTTGCCCGGACTCAGCATGAACGGAGTCTGTTCCCACGGCGCCAGAAGCTTGCTCAGTTGCTTATAGCTTGCAGCTGAATCGTCCTGCGACATATCGCCGCCAAGGATGACGGCATCGGCATGCGGCATGGCTTGATGGGCCATCTCCAGCACAGCGGCGCAACTAGCATGGGTGCTGATGCTTTTCAGCATGCACTCGGGATTCCCGTAGAGATGGGTGTCCGTGAAATGGAGGAGCAACGGCATCGCCGCAAATTAGCAAAATAAACAATAGAAATACAGTCAGGCGAATCTACAGCTGGTATGGCTTGAAGAAGGGAAGGTCCGGACTGGCTGGGCTTTCCCTGTCACTGGTTCTGTTGAGCCTCGCAGGCTCGGGCCAGAAAATTCATATGATCAAGGCCAAAGAACATCTCCGGGCGGCCTTGCCCATGCAGAAAAAATGTCGGCGCGCCGAAGGCTCCGGCTTTGAGTGCGGTTCGCGTATGTTGCTCGAATGCTTCCGAGCTCATCTCAAGCCAAATCTCGGGCAGCTCCTTTTGCCGGATAATCTGTGCCAGCCAGTTGGCCTCCGTTGGGTCGACAGCGCCCGACCACAAGGCGTCAAAGACAGCCAGACCGAAGCGGGCTTGCTCCGGGCCCTGCAATGCACCGGCAATCCTGAGCGCAGGCCTGCTGTCGAATGTGCCCGGTTTGATCATCCGGAATGGCTTGTCGAGATAGATTGCCCATCGTTTCAGATCGCGCAGCGAATACAGAGCCTTGTTGCGAATCTGGCCGGGCGGAATATTGCCGGAGAGTTTGATCAGCCGCGGCAGGTTCATCGGTAGCCAGTTGAAGCGGACCTGATGCTGCTTCTCAAAATCCGGGATGCGGGTGGCGGCCAGATAGCTGTACGGGCTGATGAAATCGAAATAGAAATCAATCTTTTTCATGCGCATTGTTGCCCTCCAGTACGCTGACGTAGCCCGGAGGCCTGATGGCAACGGTGTTCTGGATACGGGTACATATTTTTCCGTCCGAGCGAGTGTAGGTCATCTCAAAGCAGGGTGTGGCGCGACCATGCTCCTCCAGTTCCAGGCGGATTTGATCCTGCATGGCCTGGTTGAAATCCAGATTCAAAACCAGATCCGAGTTACCGACTCGCAGAAATTCCATTTCAAGTTTTTTGGTGGCCACACGGTGGCCTGGGAATAAACGCACGCAGACCAGCGCCGGTAGTGGATCGGCCAGACTTGCCTGATAACCGCCGAACACATTGCCTGCCCCATTGGCCGACAGCCAGTTGAGCGGCAGTTTGATGCGGATGTGCTGATAATCTTCCGGCAGCTCCAGCACCTTTACCCGCATGAGCCAAAATGGCGGATAAAGCTCAAAGCGTTGTTTGGGAGAAAGGAACTTCAATCTGCCGAGCAGATGCACATTGCTACTCCGCCGGCGGGACATTTACGCCCGGCTCAGGCGCGCCTGCGTCGGTTCGGACGGCGGGACCTGCCATTGCGCGATCCGGCATTCTTCGCATTGCTGCCGGGGATCTCTGCGCGATCCTCTTTGCCAAGTCCTTCTGCCGTGGCTCCGGGATTGCTCGGCTTGCCGATGTCCAGCATGGAGGCATCGATATGCTTGAGTGGGATGCTGTGATTAATATAGGCCTCAATATCAGGAAGGCCAAAACAGAAGCGTTCGCAGGAAAAGGATACGGCAACGCCAGTAGCCCCGGCACGGGCAGTGCGACCGATGCGATGCACGTAGTTCTCGGCATCTTCAGGCAGATCATAATTGAAGACATGGGTGACGCCATCGATATGCAGCCCGCGGCTGGCTACATCGGTGGCAACCAGCAGATGTAGTTTGCCGCTGCCGAATTCCTTGAGGATGTGCATGCGTTTCTTCTGCCTTACATCGCCGGAAAGAATGCCGACGGAAAAGCCATAGCGCGCCAGATTTCGCGCGACGCGTTCGCCGGTTCGTTTTTCATTGATGAAGATCATGCCGCGCTCGACGCTTGATTCGCGCAACAGATGAACCAGCAACGGCAATTTTTCGTCCATGCCTGTGTGATACATGGACTCTTCTACACCCGTGGCAGTTACATCGCCTTCCTCGGCGCGCAGTTTCTCCGGGTTGTTCATGTGTTCATAGGCCAGTTCAAGCACTCTGTGAGACAGAGTTGCGGAAAAAAGGAGCGACTGCCGCTCATTGTATTTTGGCAGTCGACGCAGCATGAAGCGCAGATCCTTGATGAAACCCAGGTCGAACATGCGATCCGCTTCATCGATGATCAGCATTTCGGCTTTATTCAATGAATAGACGCGCTTTTTCAGATAGTCGATCAGGCGGCCGGGCGTACCGATCAGGATGTCCACGCCCTTGTCAAAGTCCTTGCGCTGTTTTTCGTAATCGACGCCGCCGAATACGGTGTGCAGCTTCAGGTCGGTATGCTTGGCCAGCGCCCTGGCATCATTGGATATCTGTACGACCAGCTCGCGGGTAGGTGCAATGATGATGGCACGCGGATGTTCAAGCTTGCGTCCCTGCTTGGGGGCGTTGCTGAGCAGGCGGTTGATGGCTGTGATCAGGAATGTGGCTGTTTTACCGGTACCGGTGCGACCCTGCCCGGCGACGTCCTTGCCCGATAATGTCATCGGCAGTGCAATCTGCTGAACATCGGTAAGGTGTGTGAAGCCGAGATCATTGATGCCTTGCATCAGAGGCTCGGGAAGGTTCAATTCGGTAAAGGTGGTTGGTTTCATGGCGGCGATAGTACGCGCAATACGATTGCCATGCCAGATAGGGCTGATTAGTCTGCCACGCTTATTGATGTTGGCTGCCTTCTCATCGGGCCCATGGCGCAATTGGTTAGCGCTACCGGCTCATAACCGGTTGGTTCCAGGTTCGAGTCCTGGTGGGCCCACCAGCTTCGACGAGCAATCGTCATCATAACCGTCAGAAAGGAATGAATCATGACGCCAAGTCCGGAAGAAGTTGCTGAATTGTTACGCCGAGGTATTCCCAATGCCGAGGTGAAGGTGCAACTTTTTTCCGGCGATGATCATTTCGAGGCAGAGGTTATTTCACCGGCCTTTCGCGGCAAGTCGCGCGTGGCCCAGCATCAGATGGTATATGCAGCACTGGGCGACAATATGCGGCAGGCCATTCATGCGTTGGCACTAAAGACAGGTATTCCAGAGGAGTAACTATGACTGATTCGATTCAGAAACAGATTGGCAAGGTTGTGCAGGAGAATGACATTGTCCTGTTTATGAAAGGTACGCCTGAATTCCCGCAATGCGGTTTCTCTCAGCGCGTGGCCTCGATTATGGCCAGCTACGAAATCCCTTTTGCAGCCGTGAATGTACTGCTTGATGATTCAGTGCGTGAAGGCATCAAGGTCTTCTCAGACTGGCCGACCATCCCTCAACTGTATATTAAGGGTGAGTTTGTCGGCGGCTGTGACATTGTTTCCGAGATGCAGGAAAGCGGTGAGTTGTCTAAATTGCTGACTCCGCTGAAACAGAACGGCTGATCTGTGAGCGGCCTCCGGGTCGGGCGTAAAGCAACTTGAATATTGTGTTCGAATCGGCTATAACAAGGATGTTGATGAAATTCGATCCAGCTATCATGTTCTCTCCCTTGTGCGAATCCATTTCGCCAGTGAAACCATGCATGCCGCTTTTGAGCATTGGCGCTGCTGACTGATGCAGAGTACCAAGCTTACCCATAAGCTCGGCCAGCGCTTGGCATTGACACCGCAGCTGACACAGAGCCTCAAGGTGTTGGCCATGAATAGCATGGATCTTGAAAATTATCTGGAAGAATGCATTGAAAGTAACCCCATGCTTGAGGTTGAGCAGGGCTCCCTGAAAGGTCAGGAAAGTGATGGGTCCGAGCGTGCTCTGGAAGTGGCCGAGCGCGACCAATGGAAGGAACAGGGCGATAACCGATGGGAAACGATGTATGCTCAATCCAGTCGCGACAGCATGCCCGATCGCGAACAGACATGGCAGGATGAACAGAACATCGCCCAGTCACTACATGAGCAAATTGATCGCCAGCCGATGCCCGATGTGCAACGGCAGGTTGCGCATGCGCTGCTCGATTCACTCGATGACGATGGTTATTTCCGGGCCGATCCCGAGGCCTTTGCCGAACAATGCCGCGATTCGATGGATGACGTTGATGAGGTCGATGGAGCGCTTGTTGATGCAGTGCTTGAGCAGGTGCTGCATCAACTTGAACCGGCCGGTATCGGAGCGCGCGATTTAACTGAGTGCCTGTTGCTACAACTGGATGTGGAGAATGATACGGATGCGCTGGTGCGCCAGCTGCTGTTGCATTTCGCTGAAGATTTACAGGATAGCAATGTAGCGTTGGCCAGGAAGGCGGACGTGAGTGCGGATGAGATCGTCGCTGCCAGAGCGCGCATGCAGCGCCTTGATCCGTTTCCCGGGCATGGCATGCACGGCGGCGGCAATTTTTATATCCGTCCTGAAATCATCTTCAGGCGCAACAACGACAATGACATTGAGGTGGATATCCCCGGTTCGGGTTGGCAGGGCGTGCGCCTGAATGAGCGCTGGTCGCAGCACACGTGGGCCGGCAAAGACAAGGAGTTCATGTCGCAGGCTATGAAAGAGGCCAAATGGCTACTGCATGCACTGGATCAGCGCAGCGAAACGCTGATGAAGGTGGCGGTTTGCCTGGCTTCCCGGCAGCGGGCATTTCTCGATTACGGCGTGTTGGGGCTAAAGCCCCTGACCTTGCAGGATGTGGCCGAGGAAGTCGGTCTGCATGAATCGACCATTTCGCGGGTTACCAACGGAAAGTACGCCGATACCCCGATCGGTATGATTGAATTGCGCCGTTTTTTTTCTGCTGGACTGCCGACCCGTGGCGGTGGCACGATATCGGTATATCGGGTCCAGCAACGCGTTAAAGCATTGATTGACTCCGAGCCTCTGGGCCGTCCGATTTCTGATCAGGCGATTGCCGATCGATTGCAGGCCGAAGGAGTGGAGATCGCACGCAGAACAGTAGCCAAGTATCGCGAACAGTTGGGGCTGCCACCGAGCAGCCGGCGTCGACGTGCCGCCAAAGCACGTATATCTGAGAAGCGGAGGTAAAGAGTATGCAAATATCCATAACAGGGCACCATGTAGAGCTTACGGATCCAATGAAAGAATACGTGCATAGTAAATTACAGCATCTGAAGCCATTTTTTGATCAGGTGGTCGATGTGCATGTTGTATTGGGTGTGGAGAAGTTTCGTCAGCGCTGCGAGATCAGTATGCAGGCAAATGGTGTGAATATTCATGGCAGCCATGAAACCGAGGATATGTATGCCTCGATTGACGGTGCTGTGGATAAGCTCAAGCGCCAGCTCAAGCGCTATCGCGCCAAGATGCAACGCCATCAGGCTGGTGAGGCGAAAAGCGGCGGGCGTGAGATCAAGGTGTCACACAAGGTGCTCGACATTGCCAATGAGACCGAGGAGTTGAGTGAGGATCAGCAGCCGACAACCATTCGTCGCGAGCAGCTTGATGCCAAGCCCATGAGTGTGGATGAAGCGGTGATGCAGCTGGAGCTGGGTGATCGGGACGTGGTGTTTTTCACCAATGAGGAGTCCGAGCAACTCAATGCGCTTTATCGCAGGCCTGACGGGGCCCTGAGTCTGATTGAGCCGGAAGCCTGATCGGCTTTTGAAGGTTCATTGCTGATGGCATTTTTGGCACCCGAGCATGTGTTGCTCAATCCCGAGGCGCAGAGTAAGCGCGCCCTGATTACGGAACTGGCACATCGGCTGACTTCCATTGATCCCGACCGGGTGATGGAGGTGGTGATGGCCAGAGAGCAACTTGGCAGTACCGGCATCGGCCATGGGGTCGCTATCCCGCATGGCCGTATGCCGGATTTGCCCAAGCCAATGGTGGCTGTCGCGCGGCATGAGGCGGGTGTCGATTTCGATGCCATCGATGGTAAGCCGGTACATATTGTGGTGCTGTTGCTGGTGCCGGATTCGGACGATCGCCAGCATCTGGAATTGCTGGCTCATCTGGCCCGCAGTCTGCAGCAGCAACATTTCCGCGAACAGGTTATGCAGGCCCACAGCATGGAAGAGCTGGCGTCGCTGTTCGAGCAAGAGGTTAAGCAGGGCGTATGAGCAAGAACCGCCAGATCACGATCCGTGAGCTTCTGGCGGAGCAGGCTAGCGCCATGAAAATGCATTTGCTGGCAGGCGAAGCCGGGCTGGATCGCTATATCGACCACCCGCGCATGCAGAAGCCTTCCCTGGCTTTCGCGGGATTCATTGAAAACCTGAGTGATTACCGTTTGCAGGTGATCGGCCAGACCGAGCTCGAATATCTGGCTACGCGCAGCCCGGAGGATCAAAAGCAGGCTGTGGACGCCGTGTTCGATTTGCGTCTGGCCGGAGCGGTGATTACCCGCAATCAGCAACCCCCCGAGTTTATCCTCGAAGCGGCCCGGCGTACCGATACGCCGTTGATGGTGTCGGAGCTTCCTTCCTCGACATTCATGACGAATATGATGCTGTTTCTGTCGCATTGGCTGGCGCCGGTGGCATATCAACATGGTGTTTACATGGACATCTACGGCCTCGGCGTGTTGATTACCGGCGCCAGCGGGATCGGCAAGAGTGAAATCGGGCTGGAGTTAATCTCCCGAGGACACCGCCTGATTGCCGATGATATGGTTGAATTTTCGCGTCCGAGTCCGCGGGTGCTGGTCGGGCGGAGCCCGGACACGCTGCGCTATCATATGGAGATTCGCGGTCTGGGCATCCTCAATATCCGTGATTTATATGGCGCTGCAGCCATTACCGATACCAAACGTCTTCGCTTGATAGTCGAGCTCGTACCCTGGGATCAAATCGCAGCCGAGGATCGGGTGCTTGGCGATGAGGGAGAGATGGATATTCATGGCGTCAGTATTCCCCGTGTGCCAGTGCCGATTCGCTCCGGCCGGTCTTTGGCTGTGCTGGTCGAGGTGGCGACGCGCAATCAATTGCTCAAACAGCGCGGCATCGATAGTGGCCAGGATTTCGTCCAGGCCCTGCAGAAAAGAATCGAGCACGGCGGTTAGGCGAATCTTCTCCCCATGTTGTTGATCAGCGGACTATCCGGCGCCGGCAAGA
>CAZDJY010000066.1:0-5203 GCA_964505835.1 uncultured Zetaproteobacteria bacterium
CACCACCTTGACATGGTGGGGGTCGGCGGTTCGAAACCGCCCGAGCCTACCATTTTGACCATTGCGCCAATCCAGAGGCCGGACTGATTCAGTCTGGCCTCTTTTATATGCGCGCTGCAACGTTAGGATGCAGGCCTTTCTAACTTGGAGGAACACCATCGCCATGAATATTCAATTGCCCGACGGTTCATCACGCACCCTGAATGAGGGGGCGACTGCCTATGATCTGGCAGCCGATATCGGTCCGGGGCTGGCCAGAGCGACGATTGCTGCATCGGTGAATGGCAAGCAGGTCGATGTATCCCATATACTACAGGACGGCGATACGGTTTCGCTGATTACCGAGAAATCTGAAGAAGGGTTGGAGGTGATCCGTCATTCCACCTCGCATCTGATGGCCATGGCCGTGCAGGAGCTGTTCCCCAAATCGCAGGTAACCATTGGCCCGGTGATTGAAGATGGTTTTTACTACGACTTTTCCTTTGAGCGCGCCTTTACGCCGGAGGATCTGAAAAAGATCGAAGAGAAAATGCGCGAGATTGCCAAGCGTAAATTGCCGATCAATCGCGAAGAATGGGACAGGGATGACGCCATTGCCCATTTCGAAGGCATTGGTGAGAGCTATAAGGCCAAATTGATTGCTCGTATTCCCGAGGGTGAAACGGTCAGTCTGTACAGGCAGGGCGAATGGTCCGATTTGTGTCGTGGTCCGCATGTGCCGAACACCGGTTTTATGAAGTATTTCAAACTGATGAAGGTGGCTGGCGCGTACTGGGAAGGTAATTCTGATAACGAGCAGTTGCAGCGCATCTACGGTACGGCATGGGCAGACAAAAAATCGCTGAAAGCCTATCTACATCGCCTTGAAGAGGCTGAAAAGCGCGATCACCGTAAGCTGGCCAAGGCGCTGGATCTGTTCCATCTGCAGGAAGAAGCGCCCGGCATGGTATTCTGGCATCCGAAGGGCTGGAGCGTCTGGCAGACCGTTGAACAGGAGATCCGTAGCGTCATGCGCGACCACGGTTACAAGGAGGTTCGCACACCGCAGGTGGTGGATCGCAAGCTGTGGGAGAAGTCCGGGCATTGGGGGAAATTCCGTCAGGAGATGTTCACCACCAATACCGAAAACCGCGATTACGCCATCAAACCGATGAACTGCCCCTGCCATATTCAGGTGTTTAATCAGAATCTGCATTCCTATCGCGAACTGCCGCTGCGTCTGGCCGAGTTCGGCTCCTGCCATCGCAACGAGCCTTCCGGTACGCTGCACGGCCTGATGCGCCTGCGTAATTTTGTGCAGGACGATGCGCATATCTTCTGCACCGAGGATCAGATCCAGGATGAGGTATGCAACTTCATCGATCTGACCTACGAGGTGTATAAGCGCTTCGGCTTTGAGGATGTGATCATCTTCCTGTCTGATCGGCCGGATAATCGTGTGGGTACTGATGAGCAGTGGGACAAGGCGGAAGCCGCTTTGCATCAGGCACTGAAATCGAAGCATATCGAATACGGCGAAAATCCGGGAGAGGGCGCTTTTTACGGGCCGAAGATCGAGTTCTCCCTGAAGGACTGCCTGGGCCGTGTCTGGCAGTGTGGCACCATTCAGGTGGATTTCTCCATGCCGGGTAAACTGGATGCTGAATATGTGGCGGAGGATTCCAGTCGCCAGACACCGGTGATGCTGCATCGCGCCATTCTCGGATCGATGGAACGCTTTATCGGCATCCTGATCGAGCACCACGAAGGCAAGTTTCCGTTCTGGCTGGCGCCGGTGCAGGCGGTGTTGTGCAATATCACCGATGATCAGGCTGAATACGTGCAGAAAATCGCCGATCGCATGCTCGCCGAGGGCTTTCGTGTAGAATCGGACTTGCGAAACGAAAAGGTCGGCTATAAAGTGCGCGCCCACACTTTGGCGAGGGTGCCGTTTATCCTTGTTGCCGGCGATCGGGAACGGGACGAAGGAACGGTCAGCGTACGCAACCTAAGTGGTGAAAATATCGGAACTTTCAGTGTTGATGACTGGATTGCCGAGATGCACCACAAGGTCGCCGATTACGCCTGAATGAGTGGAAAAATAAATTTGAAGACGTATGACATGCGCTTAAAAGGGGCTTTGTATTAAAAAAGATTTGCCAATCAACCTCGAAATTGCAGCCGAATCGGTTCGGGTGGTTGATAACGAAGGTGGACAATTGGGCGTGCTACCGTTGGCTGAAGCCGTAGATCGGGCCCAGTCCCGTGGAATGGATCTTGTACTGATGGCGGCGAAGAGCAGCCCGCCGGTTTGCAAGATCATGGATTACGGTAAATATAAATACGAGCAGAGCAAGAAAGCGAATCTGGCCAAGAAACGCCAGCATGTGATGCAGATCAAGGAAGTGAAGGTTCGTGCCAGTACGGATACTCACGACCTAGAAGTAAAATTGAAGTTGGTACGCAAGTTCCTGCAACAGGGTAACAAGGTGAAGGTTTCACTGCGTTTCCGGGGCCGTGAAATGGCTCATCAGAATCAGGGTGCGGAGCAGCTGAAGCATGTGGCAGAACAGGTGGCCGAGTTCGGTAAACCTGAGAAGATGCCGAATATGGAAGGGCGACAGATGATTATGGTCATCGCCCCTCTGAAGAAGTAACAAACAGTAAGCGATAAGCAAGGAAGGTACGAATATGCCTAAAATGAAATCTAACAGCGGTGCGGCCAAGCGTTTTTCCAAGACCGGTAGCGGCAAGTGGAAGCGTAACAAGGCTTTTTCCAGTCATATTCTGACCAAGAAGTCACCCAAGCGTAAACGTAACTTCCGCGGCACCGAGTTGGTAGCTACTGCCGACTCACGGGCGCTTGATCGCCTTGTGCCGGGTCGTTAAGACCAGTCGACCGAATCGAGATTTAGGAGAAACAAATGCCACGCGTAAAATCAGGTGTTCAGGCGCATGCTCGCCACAAAAAAGTTATCAAGGCAGCCAAGGGTTACCGCGGCCGTCGCAAGAGCTGCTTTAGGGTAGCAACCCAGGCGGTCGATAAGGCCGGACAGTATGCTTATCGCGACCGTAAGGTTAAAAAACGCGATTACCGCAGCCTGTGGATTGTGCGCATCAATGCCGCAGCCCGCGCCAATGGCTTGAGCTATTCGCGTTTCATGCATGGTCTGTCCAAGGCCGGCATTGAACTGGATCGCAAGGTTCTGGCAGACATCGCCGTGCGCGATGCGGATGCTTTTGCGAAGCTGGCCGAAACAGCCCGCGCGTAGATCCGCTAAACAACGTAAATATTGCTGTCCGATTTGGTCGGACATGTTGTAAGGATGATGGAACGGCAGGGCTGTATGGCTCTGCCGTTTTCTGTTTGACCCCGGCATCCATTTGTAAGGAAAGTGAAAACCGCGTTTTTCGCTTTCCGGGGAGTAAAAAGGCCACGAATGGCCTTTTACGACTTCATCATCCTAACTTGAATGAGGAGTTTGCATGAGTGGCATTGATGCACTGACAGACCAATTAGCCGAATTACAGGGCGAGGCGCTGAAGGCTTTTGCAGCAGCCGATGATCCGGCGGCGCTGGAGCAGCTGCGCGTTGCCTACCTGGGCAAGAAAGGCGCACTGACCGAGGTGCTCAAGGGCGTGGGTAAACTGCCGCCCGAGCAGCGGCCGGTGATCGGCCAGCGTGTGAACGCGGTCAAGCAGGCCCTGGCGGAAGGGTTACAGTCAGCCGGTGAAACACTGGAGGCGCAGGCTGATGCTCTGCGCATTGAGGCCGAGCGTGTGGATGTGACGCTGGCCGGACGCAGGCGGGAGCCTGGAGCACTGCATCCGGTGCATAAGGGTCTGCAGGAAATGACGGCCATCTTTGCGCAGATGGGCTTCGTCATTGCCGAAGGTCCTGAGATTGAAGACGAATTCCATAATTTCGATGCGCTGAACATTCCGCCGGAGCATCCGGCGCGTGCCATGCACGACACCTTTTTTCTGAAAGATCTGACCAACGACAAGAACGATCCGATGCTGCTCAGAACCCATACCTCGCCGGTTCAGATTCGCGCCATGAAACGCTGTCTGGAAGATGGCGAACCGCCGCTGGCGATTGTGGCGCCGGGGCGCGTGTATCGCTGCGATTACGATGTAACGCATTCGCCGATGTTCCATCAGGTCGAGGTATTCAAGGTTGATCGCGATGTGTCACTGGCGCATCTGAAGGGCGTGTTGCAGCATTTTCTGTCCGCTTATTTCGAGAAGGATGTGCCGATACGGCTCAGGCCGCATTATTTTCCGTTCACCGAACCGTCGGCGGAAGTCGATATCGGTTGCGTGTTCTGCAAAGGATCGGGCTGCCGTATCTGCAAGAACAGCGGCTGGCTTGAGGTTTTGGGCAGCGGCATGATTCATCCGAACGTGCTTACATCCGTCGGCATCGATGCCGAAGTGTTCTCCGGTTTCGCCTTCGGGCTCGGGGTTGAACGCCTGGTGATGCTCAAACACGGCATTCCCGATCTGAGACTGTTCTTCGAAAATGATGTGCGCTTCTTGCGCCGTATGGGGGCGTAAGCCATGAAACTGCCATTATCCTGGTTGCTGGAACATACGCCGCTCTCCGCCACACCGGCCGATATTGCCGATACACTGGTGCGTCTGGGACATGAGGTTGAAGGGGTCGAATCGCCACGTGCGGGGGTCAGGGGGGTGCGTGTCGGCCATATCCTGTCCATGAAGCCGCATCCCGATGCCGACAAGTTGAAATTGCTGCAGGTGGACATTAACGAGAAGGAGCCGCTGGCCATCGTTTGCGGCGCTTCGAACATGGGCGAGGGCGACAAGGTACCCGTAGCCACGATCGGGACCTGCCTGCCCAACGGGCTGACTATCAAGAAGGGCAAGATTCGCGGTGAAACAAGCTTCGGCATGTGCTGCTCGGAGGCTGAGCTTGGTCTGGCGGAGGAAGCCAGCGGCCTGTTGATTCTGCCCGAGGATGCTCCTGTGGGTGCTGAAGTGGGGGAATATCTCGAGTTGGAAGAGGCGGTCTTCGATCTGTCGATTACGCCGAATCGCGGCGACTGCATGAATGCACGCGGCCTTGCCCGCGATCTGGCCGCTGATGCCGATCTGCCGTTTGTTGATGTGTCGACTGTTGATGGGCCGACTGATGCATTCACCGTTGATTCGGCCGTTCAGGTTCCCGAGGTGTCCGTATCCGCAACAGAGGATTGCCCGT
>CAZDJY010000066.1:5303-7603 GCA_964505835.1 uncultured Zetaproteobacteria bacterium
GATTCGGCCGTTCAGGTTCCCGAGGTGTCCGTATCCGCAACAGAGGATTGCCCGTTGTATATGGCACGGCGCATTGAAGGGGTGAAGGTGAGCGAATCGCCTGCCTGGCTGCAGGCGCGACTGATTGCCGCCGGACAACGGCCGGTGAATGGCGTGGTGGATGTGCTTAACTATCTGATGCTTGATCTCGGTCAGCCGATGCATGCATTTGATGCCGATACGCTGCAAGGCCATGTATCGGTACGTTCGGCCGAGGCCGACGAGGATTTTGCCGCACTGGACGGGCGCGAGCTGAAGCTCAACGACGGCGATCTGGTGGTTGCGGACGATGCGTCCATCGTGGCTCTGGCCGGTATCATGGGCTCATTGCATAGCGGCGTGACCGAAAGCACGACGAATATCCTGCTGGAGTCGGCCTTCTTCCGTCCGGCACGGGTGAGCACGACGCGGCGTATCTATGCGATGGTATCCGAGGCGTCGATGCGTTTTGAACGCGGGGTTGATCCGGCCATGGTGGAAACAACCCTGCAGCGGGCCACGGCGATGATTATTGAGTTATTCGGTGGCAAGGCAGGCGAGATTTCCGTTTCAGGTGATGCAGGTTCGATCTCCGGTGGTGAGAGCCTTGTCTGCAGCCTGAAGCGTTTGCAGACGCGGTTGGGCATTGAGATTCCCGATCGTTGTGATGCGGTGTTGTCGCGCATGGGTTTCGACGTGCGTCGCGACGGCGATCGCATTGATGTGAATATTCCAAGCTGGCGTCACGATGTAAGTATTCCCGAGGATATGTCCGAGGAATATGCCCGTGTCATCGGTTTTGATGCCATTCCGGCCGAATTGCCCGAGCTGGACATCACCAAACCGGCTGCGCCGGACACCTCGATCGCCGATACGGTAACCGACGGCTTCGTGCAGGTGATTACCTACGCCTTTATCTCTGCGGATGAGCAGCGATTGTTCACCGAGGCTGATGATGCCGATATCGAGCTGGCCAATCCGTTGTCCGATGCGATGACGGTGATGCGCCGCAGCATCTGGCCGGGATTGTTGAATATCGCCAGATATAACCTGAATCGGCAGCAAGCCGGCGTATCTCTGGTTGAGCAGGGGCGCAGCTATGTGCGCACCACCAAGGGGCATGATGAAATCAATCTGATGGCTTGGCTGATGACCGGCGAAGTGCAGCGCGATGAATGGTTTGCCGATCCGCGGCAGGCCGATTTTTTCGATCTGAAGGGTGCGGTAGAGGCCTGGTTGCAGAAACGCGGCCTGAGCGCTCGCTTCATTGCCGATGATAAGGCGCGTGGCCTGCAACCGGGCCAGAGCGCCCAGATTCTTGTCGGGCGCGGCATGGTCGGCCGGATTGGCCGGGTGGATGCAGGCATTGCCGATGGTTTCGATATCGAGAATCCGGTGTTTGTTGCCGAAATCAATCTGGATGCCCTGCATTCGGGCAAGGCTGCGAAGTTTGCACCGCTGGCTGAGTTTCCGGGTGTTGAGCGCGATCTGGTCTTCCTGTTCGAGCGTGGCACCGAGGCCGAAGCCATTTTGCAGGCGGTACGCAAGGCGGGCGGAAAGTTGCTGACCGATGCACGTATCTTCGATTTGTACGAAGGCAAGGGCGTGCCGGACGGGCAGGTGAGTCTGGGCGTGCGCTTCACTTTGCAGGCGCCGAATCGGACGCTGACGCAGCAGGATTCGGATGCGGCTATGAAGGCCATCACCGAGGCGGTTGAAAAACGTTTTTCCGCGACCCTGAGGGGCTGAGTCGGCTCGCAAATGCTGGCCGGGGTGGATGAAGTCGGGCGCGGGCCGCTGGCGGGGCCGGTGGTGACTGCAGCAGTGATTCTGTCGCCCGATGATCCGTATCTTGGTCAGTACCGAGATTCAAAGAAGGTGGCCGAAAAGAAGCGCTTGAAGCTCTATCATCATATCCGCCGGCATGCGCTGGCTTATTCGGTGGCCTCGGCATCCGTGGAAGAGATCGATCGTATCAATATCCTGCATGCCACCATGCTGGCCATGCGGCGCACGGTTGAAGCGCTGCCAGAGCGCCCATCGAAGGTGCTGGTGGATGGTAATCGTATCCCCGATCTGAGTATACCGGCCGAGGCGATTGTCGGTGGGGATGATTCGGTGCAGCAGATCGCTGCAGCATCCATTATCGCCAAGGTGGTGCGTGATCGCCTGATGCAGATGCTGGATGTCCGCTATCCGGGTTATCAGTTTTCCAGGCACAAGGGCTATGGCACGAAGGTGCATATGGAGGCGCTGAGCCGCATGGGGCCATGCCCCGAACA
>CAZDJY010000067.1:0-2535 GCA_964505835.1 uncultured Zetaproteobacteria bacterium
GCAGCGATATCCAAATCGGCCACCAGCAGCCCCACATGCATCAATTTCATCATCTCCTCCTGCCATTCGCCGAATGATCCGCGCATTGCTTCGATGATTTACCACGCCTCCATGATTTACCACGCCGCCACTTCCTGCAACAATTCGCCGAGCCAGAAATTCGCCGAGCCAGAAAATGCGGACGAGGGAGCCAGAACATGAGCACAGCCAAGATACTTGATGGAAAAGCACTCTCCGCCCGCCTACGCGGCGAGCTGGCTGGTGAAGTCGCTAAACTCACAGCCAGGCATGGGCGTGCACCCGGTCTGGCAGTCATTCTGGTCGGCAACGACCCGGCCTCGGAAATTTATGTGCGCAATAAAAAAACAGGCAGCGAAAAACTTGGCATCGTATCCTTCTCGCACGAATTATCAGCCGATACCAGTCAGCAGCATCTGCTCGGCCTGATCGGCGAGCTCAATGCCGATCCGAAGGTGGACGGCATTCTGGTGCAGCTGCCGGTGCCTGAACACATCAACCCGGAAGCCATTATCGAGGCTATCGATCCGGGCAAGGATGTGGACGGCTTTCATCCGTTCAATGTGGGTCGCCTGACCGCCCGCCAGCCGAACCTGCGCTCCTGCACGCCTTACGGTTGCATGAAACTGCTGGCCGAAACAGGCATGGACCTGCACGGCAAGGAAGCCGTCATCGTCGGCGCATCCAATATCGTCGGCCGGCCGATGGCCATGGAGCTGCTGCTGGCCGGTGCCACAGTCACCGTTACCCACCGTTTCACCGAAAACCTGCAGGCGCATATCGAGCGCGCCGATATTGTTGTCGCGGCAGCCGGCAAGCAGGGGCTGGTCAAGGGCGAATGGATCAAGCCGGGAGCCACCGTGATCGACGTTGGCATCCATCGCCTTGAGGACGGCTCACTAACCGGCGATGTTGAATTCGATACAGCCAGTCAGCGCGCTGAATGGATCACCCCCGTTCCGGGCGGCGTCGGCCCGATGACCATCACCATGCTGCTGGCCAACACCATTCAGGCCTTCAAGACCCACGTCGGAGAGCCAGCGAAAATCCGCAGCGAACAGACGATCCCGAGCGAACAGGAGTAAACCATGACCGAACTCGAACACACACCGCTCTATGACGCGCATCTGAAGCTGGGCGGTAAGATGGTGCCTTTCGCGGGCTTTGAAATGCCGGTGCAGTATCCGGACGGCGCTCTTACCGAATACAAGGCTGTGCGCGAAGGAAGCGCCGGCCTGTTCGACATTTCACATATGGGACAGGTACGCATCACTGGCTCCGAGGCTCTCGATTTCCTGCAATACGCCACCACCAATGATGTGTCGAAGCTGGCCTGCGGGCAGGTGCAATATTCAGCACTGCTCAATGAGCGCGGCACCTTTATCGACGATATCACCACCTACAAAATCAACGACAGCGAATATTATCTCTGCATCAATGCAGCCAACCGGCACAAGGATGTCGCTCACCTTGTTGGCTTAGCTGCAGCCTTCGATGTTCAGGTGCACGATGAATCCGATGCAACAACGCTGCTGGCACTGCAGGGTGCGGCGGCGCAAAAACTGCTGCAAACGCTCGTCGATAGCGATCTGGATAACATCGGCTACTACCGTTTTGCCGAGCTGTTGCTTGGCGGCACTGCGGCAATCGTATCGCGCACCGGCTATACGGGAGAGGACGGCTTCGAGCTGTATCTGCCGAACAGCGCGGCCATGCAAATCTGGGAGAAACTACTGGCCGGCGGTGCAGTGCCGATCGGGCTGGCCGCACGCGACATGCTGCGCACCGAAATGGGTTATGCATTGTACGGCCACGAGATATCCGATGAGGTCACGCCCATCGAAGCGGGTCTGATGTGGATCACCAAGCTCGATAAGGATGATTTTCTCGGCAAACAGGCGGTTATTGATCGCCAATCGACCGGGCCGGTAAAGAAGCTCATCGCTCTGAAACTGACCGGACGCGGTATTCCGCGCGAGCATTATCCGGTGCTGGTGAACGGTGAGCCAAGCGGCGAAGTGACCAGCGGCATGCATTCACCGATGGCCGGCGGGGTTGCGCTGGCCTATGTAAAACCGGAACATGCTGTCGACGGGGATCTGAGCGTCGAGATTCGTGGCAAGTGCGTCGCGGCTGAACGGACACGCACGCCATTTGTACGCAGCAAGGTCAGGAAGTAACATTCAGCAACAGCACAGGGAGAGGAAGCATGACAATTCCAGCAGATTTGAAATACACCAAAGAGCATGAATGGGTGCGCCTTGAAGATGATACCGCGACGCTCGGCATCTCCGATCATGCTCAGGAAGCGCTTGGCGATATCGTCTTTGTCGAACTGCCCGAGCTGGGTCGCGTCGTTGCTCCCGGCGAAGCCTTTGCTGTCGTCGAATCGGTCAAGGCCGTATCGGATGTGTATGCACCGGTTGGCGGCGAGGTCATCGAAGTGAATGAAGCGCTCGAATCGGAGCCTGAGAAGGTCAATACCGATCCTTACGGCAGCGGCTGGATCGCCAAGCT
>CAZDJY010000067.1:2635-7265 GCA_964505835.1 uncultured Zetaproteobacteria bacterium
TAAGGATCAGCCCGAGGATCAAGCATGCGTTTTTTACCCCATACCGATACCGACCGCCGCGCCATGCTGGAACGCATCGGTGCTGCCGATATCCGTGACCTGTTCACCGATATACCGAGCCAGTTCCATCTGCAGCCGGGCAGTCTGGATCTTCCGGATGCCGCCCATGAAGCGGGCATCGTACGCAAATTTACGCAGGCGGCCGAAAGCAATCGTCACACCGGCAATACCCGCTGTTTCCTCGGCGGCGGCACCTACCATCATTTCATCCCGGCCGTGGTCGATTATGTCATCTCGCGCGGCGAATTCCTGACCGCCTATACCCCTTATCAGCCGGAAATCGCCCAGGGCACACTGCAGACCTTGTTCGAATTCCAGACCATGATTGCCCGCCTGCTGGGCATGGATGTAGCCAATGCCTCGATGTATGACGCGGCGACGGCAGTGGCCGAAGCAGCCCTGATGGCAAGGCGCGTTACGCGCAGGGAAAAGGTCGTGACCACCACATCCGTCAACAGCCGCTATCGGGATGTGACGCGCAATTACCTCTCCCGCCTGCCGGGTGACATGATTGAGGTGCCATGTGTGGATTTTGCCACCGACCTTGATGCATTGATCGCAGCCCTCGATGACAAGACGGCCTGTGTTATCGTCCAGTATCCCGACTTCTACGGCAGCGTGTACGACCTTGCGCCGCTGCGCCAGGCTTGCGATGCCTGCGGGGCCCTGATGATCGTCGCATTTTCCGATGCCAGCAGTTTCGGCCTGATCACACCGCCGGGCGACTATGGGGCCGACATCACTGTCGGCTCAGGGCAGGCGCTCGGCATCCCAATGGGCTTTGGCGGGCCGCATATCGGGCTGTTTGCCTGCCGCCAGAAGTTTGTCCGTCAGATGCCCGGCCGCATCTGCGGCATGACCGAGGATCGCGATGGCAAGCGCGGCTTCGTGCTCACTCTATCGACACGTGAGCAGCATATTCGCCGCGAAAAGGCGACCTCAAACATCTGCTCGAATCAGGGGCTGATGTGCACTGCCAATGCCACCTACCTGTCCTTAATGGGCGATGCCGGACTGGCCACCGTTGCCCGCCACTCCGCTGCTGCGCTTGCAACCCTCATCGAGACCCTTCCGACAGGCGTCAAAGCCGCCGCCGGGACTCGCATGCACGAAACCGTATTGAGTTTCAAGGATCAGGCCAGCCGTGATCATTTCCTCAGCGTGGCACGCGGACACAATATCTTTGCCGGCATCCCGCTCGAGACCTTCGAGCCGGAGCGGGATGCCAGGCATCTGCTGGTGGCAAACACCGAGATGACCGAGGCGGAGGATATTGCAGACTATATAGCTGCCCTGAAGGTGGCGCTGGCATGAGCGATATGCAACCCCCTTATTCTTCCACCTCCTACTCCGGCGTCAGCGGTATGCAACATGAGGAGGCGCTATTGTTCGAGCATGCGCACGAGCAGGCGAGCGCCATCAACCTGCCCGGCGTCGATGCTCCCGTTCCGGCCGATCTGGCCGCCTTCAAACGCAGTGCCGAGGCTGGTATCCCCGGCATCTCGGAAGGCGAGGCGGTACGTCACTTCGTGCGCCTGAGCCAGTGGAACCACAGCATCGAGACCGGCTTCTATCCGCTCGGTTCGTGCACAATGAAATACAATCCACGCGTCAATGAACAGCTTGTACGCCTGCCTGGGCTTGCGCATGTGCACCCCGATCAGCCCGAGGATACGGTTCAGGGCGCGCTTGGTCTGCTTTACGAACTACAACAATGGCTAGGCGAAATATCGGGATTGCCGCATGTGACCCTGCAGCCGGCTGCCGGCGCGCATGGCGAACTCACCGGCATCATGATGATTCGTGCTTACCACGATGCTCGCGGCGACCATAAGCGACGCATCGTGCTGGTTCCGGACTCAGCCCACGGCACCAATCCGGCATCAGCAAGGCTGGCTGGCATGCAGACCGTCGAAATCAAATCCGGCGCCAATGGCCGCATCGATCTTGAGGTGCTGAAAGAGCATCTGAATGATGAGGTGGCGGCCCTGATGCTGACCAACCCGAACACCACCGGCATGTTCGAGTCCGACATTGCCGAGATATGCAGCCTGGTACACAAGGCCGGCGGCCTGGTTTACGGTGACGGCGCCAATCTCAATGCGCTCGTCGGCGTCGCACGCCCGGGTGACATGGGCATCGACTGCCTGCATATCAACGTGCATAAAACCTTCTCCACACCGCACGGTGGTGGTGGCCCGGGCGCAGGTCCGGTGGCGGTGACCGATGCACTTGCCCCGTTCCTGCCGGTTCCACTGCTGAGTAAGGATGGCGAATGCATCCGCATCGTGTATCGCACCGATTCAAGCATCGGCAGCATCTTCGGCTCCATCGGACAAACCGGCGTGCTACTGCGTGCTGCTGCCTATATCGCCGCTTTCGGCCGCCAGCATCTGCACAGGATTGCCGAAGATTCGGTGCTCAATGCCAATTATATGCTGGCAAGACTTAAGGATGCCTATCACGTGCCCTTCCCCGGCCTGTGCAAGCACGAATGCCTGCTGACCGATGCATTGCAGGAGCGTCACGGCGTCAAGACGCTGGATATCGCCAAGCGCCTGATTGATCTTGGTTTCCATCCGATGACGGTGTATTTCCCACTCATTGTGCACGGGGCGATGCTGATCGAGCCGACCGAAAGTGAATCGAAGGCCACCATCGACCGCTTTTGTGATGCCATGCTTGAGATTGCCGAGGCCTGCGAAGCAGGCGATACGGAGCTGTTGCATGAGGCGCCGCTGATGCCGATCCGCCGACGGCTGGATGAAACCATGGCAGCCCGTAAGCCGGTACTGGTGTGGGCGCAGGAATAGGGCCAGTCAAGACGTGACAAACGGCCGAGTGGACTTATAAGCCAAGGGAAAAACCTGAAAAAACGCGTTATGCTAAACGATGCGGCCAAGCATCTCCTGCAGAACCGCCGGGTGTACGGGCTTGGACAGCGCGACAACGCGTTGCATATCCTGTATCTCGTGCATCACATGTTCACGGTCATAGCCGGTCACGAACACAATCGGAATGTCAGAGCGCACCTTGCGCATCAATCGAGCCGCCTCAACCCCACCCATCACCGGCATCACCACATCGGTCACCACGGCATGGTAGGCAGCCGGATTCTCGGCAAACATCGCAGCCGCCTGCTCTCCGTCGGCCGCGACATCCACCCGATAGCCGACCTCCACCAGAACCTCGGCCACCGTATCACGGATCACTTCCTCATCGTCCACCAACAGTAGTCGTTCACCGTGGGCATTCTCCATTTCAACGAGCCCCCCGTCATCGGCCGTGGCCGCCTGACTGAGCGGAAAATACAGCGAAAACATCGTCCCTTCGCCGGGCCTGGAATCGACGCGGATGATGCCGTCGTGCCGCTGCATTGCCCCGTAAATCATAGCCAGGCCGAGGCCGGTACCCTCGCCTACCGGCTTGGTGGTAAAGAAGGGTTCGAAGATTTTCTCCAGCTTATCGGCCGGGATGCCCTCGCCATTGTCCCCCACCTTCAGGCAGGCATAGGCCGATGCAGCCGACTGATATTCGCCAATAAACGCCTCATCGGGCTCAAAACGTTCGAGACTTAGCTCAATACGACAGCCATTATTCGCCTTCGTCGAGAGCGCATCACGGGCATTGTTGACCAGATTCATGATGATCTGCTGGATCTGGGTTGTGTCGCCGAGGATGGTGAGATGCTCGTCTTCGGGCATGCGAACATCGAAGGCAATGTTCTCAGGCACACTGACCTTGGCCAGCCGCACTGCCTCGCGCAGGAATTCGCTCAGATCGAAGGGCTTGAATTCAACCGGATCGGCGCGCGCAAAAGCCAGCAATTGCTTGATCATGTCGGCAGCGCGATAGCCGAGTTTATCCACCCGCTCGAGTGTGCTGGACAGCTTCGGATTGTCTTTGCCATAACGCTTGGCGATATGGATATTACCCAGAATCCCCGCCAGCATATTATTGAAATCATGCGCAATACCGCCAACCAGCGTGCCCAGAGATTCCATCTTCTGAGCCTGATGTAATCGCTCCTCAAACTTCTGCTGGCCGCTGACATCCTCGTGCAGGCCGATGTAATGGCTGATCAGCCCCTGTTCACTCAACACCGGCGTCACCGATACCCGGGCCGTGTACAACGAGCCGTCCTTGCGCTTGTCGATCATCTTGCCCGACCACACCTTGCCCGAGGAAATGTGCTTCCAGAATGCCTGATAGAACTCGGGCGGATGCTTGCCGCTCTTCAGCATGGCCGGACTCCTGCCCAGCGCTTCAGCAACCGTATAACCGGTAATCCGTTCAAAAGCTGGATTGGCATACTCGATCACACCTTTCGCATCGGTGATGATCAACGATTCATGCATATGTTCGACACTCTGGCGCAGCAGCAGCAATTGCTGCGCATCGCCCTGCATCCGAGCCGCCATGCTGTCAAAAGCTTTAGATATTTTACCCAGTTCATCATGGCTGGCCAGTCCGGCTCGTGCATCCAGTTGCCCATCGGCAAATCTTTCCGCCGCAGTGATAATGCGCTGCATGCGCCGGGTAAGCGCCAGATGCGAAATCGCCAGCAAAA
>CAZDJY010000068.1:0-7217 GCA_964505835.1 uncultured Zetaproteobacteria bacterium
GCTTTGTGGTTCAATCAGCGAATGACAAAACATCTTCATATTCTGGGCGTTTGCGGCACGGCGATGGCTGCAATTGCCTCTTTGGCCAAGGATAGCGGCTGGCGCGTGAGCGGCTCCGATGCCGGAGTCTATCCGCCGATGTCCGACTATCTGGCCTCGATCGGGGTCGATATCGCGCCCTTTGCTGCCGATAATCTCGAGCCGGCGCCTGAGCTGTGCGTCATCGGTAATGCGATGAGCCGGGGCAATGTCGAGGTTGAATCCATTCTTGATAGGGGCTTGCCTTACTGTTCCGGCCCCGAGTTTGTCGGTCGTTATATATTGCCGGGGCGGCATGCTGTGGTGGTGGCCGGAACGCATGGTAAGACCACATCATCGAGTATGATGGCGCAGGTGCTGGAGGTTGCGGGGATGAGCCCGGGCTTTCTGATCGGCGGGGTGCCGGAGAACTTCGGCGGCGGAGCCAGGCTTGGAGACGGGAAGCCGTTCGTGCTTGAAGGCGATGAATACGATACCGCCTTTTTCGATAAGCGTTCCAAGTTTTTGCATTATCAGGCACGAACGCTGATTCTGAACAACCTCGAATTCGATCATGCCGACATTTTCGACGATCTGGAGGCCATTAAGAGGCAGTTTCAGTTCTTGCTGCGCACGGTGCCTGCGAGCGGCTGTGTGATTGCCAATGCCGATGATGCCAATATCCCTGATGTCCTGCAGCGCGGCTGCTGGGCGCCGGTACTGAGCTTTGCTGAATATGGTGGCGCAGACGCTGACTGGCACTGGCAGGCATTGCGTGAGGATGGCTCACATTTCCGCCTGTTCCGGGACGGTGCCGAGGTGATGCAGGTGAACTGGAACATGATCGGGCGACACAATGTAGCCAATGCCTGTGCGGTTGGCGCTGCAGCGATGTCGATGGGCGTGGACGCGGTCGATGTTCAACTGGGCTTGCAGAGCTTTGCCGGAGTGCGTCGGCGTATGAGTCTGGTCGGCGAGGCGCGTGGCATCCGAATTTACGATGATTTCGCCCATCATCCGACGGCCATCAAAGGCGTGGTAGTCGGAGCAAGGGCGGCCATGGGTGATGAGGGGCGCTTATGGGTGGTGGTCGAGCCGCGCTCCAACACCATGCGCAGCAAGATTCATGAACAGGCCTTGCCAGGGTGCTTCGATGCGGCGGACCGGGTGCTGATTGTGCCACCTGATCACCGCAATCTGGAGGCGGATGAGGCGCTTGATGTTGAAGCGGTATGTGAGGCGATCGGCGACAAGGCGGCTGTGGCCCCCGATGTTGCTGCGATTATCCAAAGTCTAAACAAACAGGCGGTCGCCGGGGATCGAATCCTGATTCTTTCCAATGGTGGCTTTGAAGGGATTCATGGTCGCTTGCTGAGCCGATTGCAGGAAGGGGCCTGAGCGCACTGTTTTTTGTGTTCGCGCCTGAATGAGGCTAGGATGAGCGCGCTTTTACAAATTGATTCTGGAGGGGAGCATGCCAAGTACATTAAATAATATCGCCAAACAGGGAGATAAAGGCTCCGCGATGATGCCTGTCATTCAGGGCGTAGGTCGCGCGGCGATTGAAATTGCAGCCGTGCTGCGCGGGGCTGTATTCCGCGGTGCGCTCGGTGCTGCCGGCGGCGAGAATGTTCAGGGTGAACAGCAGCAAATGCTCGATGTGCTGTCGGATGAAATCTTCCTCGAGGAAATGCGCTCGACCGGTTTTGTATGTGCGGTGGGCTCCGAGGAACAGGAAGATCTGTTGGTGATCGATGAATACTCCCACGCCGATTATCTGGTGCTGGTGGATCCGCTTGATGGCTCTTCCAATCTCGACGTGGATGGCCCGGTAGGCACGATTTTCTCCATTGTAAAACGTAAAACCTCGAATTCCGAACGGCCGCATGTGTCCGATACCTTGCAGTCCGGCCGTAATGTTATCGCTGCCGGTTATGTTTTGTACGGCCCGTCGACGATGTTGGTTTGCTCGGTGGGTGCGGGTGTGCATGGCTATACCTTCAACCCATCTGTAGCGCGTTTCGAGCTTAGCCATCCGGATATGCGTATCCCCGAGACCGGTGGTTATTATTCCGTCAACGAGGCCAACAAGGCCAAGTGGGCCGACAATATGGGCGAGAACCTGATGCGCCTGAAGAAAGAAAAAGGGCTGGGCATGCGATATGTCGGCGCCATGGTTGCCGATATGCATCGTACGATTCTGAAGGGCGGTGTTTTCCTTTATCCGGCTGACGACAAGAATAAAACAGGCAAGTTGCGCCTGCTGTATGAAGCCATTCCGATGGGCTTCATTATGGAGCAGGCGGGCGGCAAATCGATGAGCAAGGATATCGCGGTACTGGATGTCGAGCCTGAGGCTCTGCATCAGCGCGTGCCTGTTTATCTGGGCTCCAAAGATAACGTCGATTCATTGCTTGGCTGATCTGCGTGTCCAGCCGTAACGAGCGGGACGCGGAATTTATTGAGCTGTATCTGAGGGAAATCGGTGTGCATACACCGGTTTCCCTTTCTGCTTTCGGGGCACAGGGAGAAGCTTCTGTGAATAACGATGCAGTTCAAAAAAGCTCTGCTGAAGCGGAGTCAGCATCCAGCGTGACAACCTGTTCCGATACTGGGCTTGCTGAGTTGGCTGCCAAGGCTGCCGGCTGCCAGCTATGCCGACTGGCTGAGACACGCAATAAGGTGGTGTTTGGCACAGGCAGCGAACAGGCTGATGTCGTATTCATCGGCGAGGCGCCCGGTCAGGACGAGGATGCCGAGGGCGAGCCTTTCGTCGGGCGCGCAGGGAAATTACTCGACCGTATGCTGGCCGCGACCGGGCTGGATCGCAGTTCGGTATATATCATGAACACCATCAAGTGCCGGCCGCCGAATAATCGTGACCCTAAGCCCGATGAGGTGCAGGCCTGCAATCTCTGGTTCGAGCAACAACTGGATTTATTGCAGCCTAAGGTTCTCTGTCTTTTGGGGCGTGTTGCTGCCCAGACATTGCTTGAAACCGATGCGCCGCTTGGTTCACTGCGTGGGCGCTGGCACGAATATGGGGGTGTCCCGGTCCGGGTTACTTATCATCCCGCCTATCTGCTGCGTTCACCGTCCCAGAAAAAGAAAAGCTGGCAGGATATGCTGGCGATTCAGATGCGTTTGCAAGGCTAGTTGGCTTTAAGCTGGAGCCCTGCCCGATTTACAAATCACGCTGATGGATCAGTCGTCATTCTTCTTGTGTTTCTTCTTGCTCTTTTTGACCTTCACGCTATTGAGCTTTGCCAAGCGCCGCTTGGTAAAGCTCAATAAAGACTCGATTCCATTGATGTGACCGCGCCCGCCACGAACGAAATTTATTCGCACCATAACTCAAAAATTTTTCCTGACTTGATAGTCGATTCACTTACTTTTCTTGAGCGCTATTTCAGATCAAATAGATCATCGTGCTAGTATAGCTTTGGTATGACTTTTCGAGGGTTATTTAGCGAACAACAAAGGCGCTGTTGCTCGGAGGTGTTGCAGGCGACTTGTTCAGCTCATCAACCCGAGCCCAGTCGGGGCCATTTGCAAGCCAGTCAAGCATGGCAGCAACAGCATCTTCAGGGCCGCAAATGCAGGCTTCGACGCTGCCATCGGCGCAGTTTTGTACCCATCCGCGCAGACCAAGCCGCATAGCCTCAATGCGCGTGTGATAGCGAAAGCCGACCCCCTGAACGCGTCCGCGAATCGATACTTTGAAGCATGCTTCGCTCATAATGTATCCGGTGCCAGCACAGTATCGACCGCACTGGTTGCGGCTTCCGGATAATCGGTGGAGTAATGCAGACCTCTGGATTCGTGGTGTTGCAGGGCGGACTGGATGATCAACTCGGCGACCAGCTCCAGATTGCGCAGCTCAATCAGATCCTGAGTGACCGGATGCTTCCAGTAATAGGCCGAAATTTCTTCCTGAATGACGCGCAGTCGCCGGCGGGCGCGGCGCAGGCGTTCGTTGGATCGCACAATGCCAACGTAATGCGACATGATGGCGCGAATCTCGTCCCAGTTCTGTTTGATCTGGATGCGCTCGGATTCGGGTACGATGCCACTGTCATCCCACATCGGAACGCTTGCTGCGGCAACAGGGGGCTGCTTAAGGATATCCCCGGCACAGAGGTCGGCCATGACCAGGCATTCAAGCAGTGAATTGCTGGCCAGTCGATTCGCTCCGTGTAATCCGGTGCCGGCTGTTTCGCCGATTGCATACAGACCGGCCAAGGATGTTCTGCCGGCCACGTCGGTTTGCACGCCGCCGCACATGTAGTGCGCGGCAGGCACAATAGGAATCAGTTCGCTGGTCATATCCAGCCCCAACTCAAGCAGCCGCTCATGGATGTTCGGGAACTGTCGCTGGATAGCCTCTTTGCCGATCGGCCGGGCATCAAGATACATGCAATCCTCGCCCCGCTTTTTCATTTCATGGTCGATGGCACGGGCAACGATATCTCGCGCTGCCAGTTCGCCGCGCTCATCGTAATCGAACATGAAACGCTTGCCCTCGCTGTTGATCAGCAGCGCACCCTCCCCGCGTAGTGCCTCGGAAAGAAGCATGTTTGAGCCGCGCGGGTGAAACAGACAGGTCGGGTGAAATTGCATGAATTCGAGGTTCATGACCGAACAACCGGCTCGCCAGGCCATGGCGATGCCGTCGCCGGAGGCGGCGTGCGGGTTGGAGGTGTACATATACACCTTGCCGGCGCCACCGGTTGCCAGCACCGTATGTTTGGCTCTGATGGTTAATACCTTCTCCTCCGGCGATAACACATATGCACCGAAGCAGCGCCGTTCGGAGGACGAATCGCCCTGCCCGGGCAGCACGATCAGGTCGATCGCGGCATGGTCTTCAAGGCGATGGATCTGAGGTTGGGGCGCGATCTGGGCCAGTAATGCTTCGCCGATAGCTCGGCCGGTAGCATCCTGTACATGAGCGATGCGGCGGTGACTATGGCCGCCTTCGCGGGTCAGGTGCAATTCGCCCGCATGGCTGTCGAAGCCGGTGCCGATGTCTATCAGCTCTTCAATGATCCTGCTGCCCTGAGTGACAATCTTGCGTACCACATCTTCATGGCACAGGCCTGCGCCGGCAGCGAGGGTATCCTGCACGTGCGATTCGATGGAATCCTGATCGGAAAGAACGCTGGCAATGCCTCCCTGGGCATACCAGGTGCTTGAATCCTGAAAACGCCCCTTATTCACCAGTAGTACCCGGCCATGCGGGGCAAGTCGGGCGGCAGTCAACAGCCCGGAAGCGCCGCTGCCGATAATGAGAAAATCCGTTTCCATTCGCGAGTGCTGATTCAATGTTTGTCTCCGACGTCATATGCGAGCAGTTCCAAGCTAGATAGTGAAAAGCTGCGCGGCAAGGGTTTGGCGATGGAATGTCAGACGATGTGACCGGGTTGACGATGCCTGTTGATCGGTCATTTTCCGATCATTTTCAAACGGGGCTGGTCGAAACGGGTTGATCGTGTGTAAGCTTCGCCTCGATTCGTCGACAGGACGATGATAAGAATCAACATGGAGATGCTGTGGAACAGAAGGTTACCGTCATTGCCGTGGAAGGGCAGCAGGCGCTTGTCGAGGCAAGGCGCGCCAGTGCCTGCGGTGACTGCGCGGGCAAGGCGTCGTGCAGCACCATGGGTTCCTGGTCGGATAAGTTCGCCCGTCTGCGGGTTAGCAACAGCGTGCATGCCAGGGTGGGCGATGAGGTGTTGCTTGAGGTGCCCGACAGTATGTTATTGAAGGTGGCATTCAGGTTGTATGGTTTGCCAATGATTGCTTTTGTAGTGCTGGGTCTCGTCGTCAGGGCACTGGCTGTTCAGGCTGGCTGGTCCTTGCCTGAGGTGTGGGCTGCTGCAGGCGGTGTGGTGGGAGTCCTCGCAACCTACGCATGGATATTGCTCCAGAGCCGTCATCAGGTTGTTTCGCTTGAAGCGCACATGGTGCGCATCATCCATGCGGCATCATCATCCATTCCAATTCATCCTGTTTGAAATACAGTATGGAAACTTCATCTTTTTTTCATCTTGGCACTTTAAAAATCGCCCTGCAATACGCATAACAATCAAGATATAAATACCGAAACTTATCAACCAAGGAGTGCACCTTTGAAACGTCTGAACCGATTTGCCCCGCTGTTACTGGTCATGTTGACCTTTGCCCTTCCGGCCCATGCGATGCCCGAGAGCTTCGCTGATCTGGCTGCCGATCAGGCCGATTCCGTTGTGAATATCAGTACCACTAAGATGGTTCGTGGCCAGGGGGCTCAGGGGTTTGGCTTTCCTCCCGGCTCACCATTCCAGGATTTTTTCCATGATTTCTTCCAGAATATGCCACCGCAGGAAAGGCATGCGCTGGGTACCGGTTTTATCATTTCATCTGATGGTTACATCGTGACCAACAACCATGTTGTCGATAGTGCCGATGAGGTTCTGGTCAAGATGCGCGATGGTAAGGAATACGAGGCCAAGGTTATCGGCGTTGATGCAAAACTTGATGTCGGTCTGGTCAAGGTGGATGCCAAGGGTCTGAAAGCCGTGAAGATGGCTGACTCGGATAAATTGCGCGTTGGGGACTGGGTGGTGGCGATCGGTAACCCGTTTGGTCTTGAACAGACGGTTACGGCCGGCATCGTTTCAGCCAAAGGGCGCGTCATTGGCTCCGGCCCGTATGACGATTTCATCCAGACCGATGCGGCAATCAATCCGGGTAATTCCGGCGGCCCGCTGTTCAACAGCAAGGGCGAAGTGGTCGGCATCAATACGGCGATTTATTCCCGTAGCGGCGGCAATAACGGTATCGGTTTTGCTATTCCGATTAATCTCGCCCGATCTGTACTGGATGATCTGCGCGAAACCGGTCATGTGACACGAGCCCGCCTCGGAGTGGGTATTTCTGATGTTGATAAAGCCACCCAAAAGGCGCTGGGCCTTAAAAATCGTGATGGTGCGCTGGTGCCGCAGGTCGTAGCAGGCTCGGCTGCCGATAAGGCCGGTATTCGTGCCGGGGATGTCATTGTATCGCTGGACGGAGTGAAGATTCATAAGGCACATGATTTGCCCATCCGTGTTGCTCGCCATGCCCCGGGTGACAAGGTGAAGGTTGGCATTATTCGCGACGGCAAGGCCAGGACGATCACCGTGAAGGTTGAGGAAATGCCGGAAGAAGATGTGGCC
>CAZDJY010000069.1:0-7144 GCA_964505835.1 uncultured Zetaproteobacteria bacterium
ATGCGCTTGTGCATCACGGGTAGCGAGTAGGGCGCGTACAGGAAGACCATCGGCACATCATTATAGATCTGCTGCTGCATGATATCATACAGTCGTTTGCGTTCCTTGCGCACAAAGGTGCGACGGGCATCCACCAATGCCTGATCGACCAGCTTGTTTTTGTAGGATAAGAAATTGAACTGGCGCGGCGCAGTCTGTGATGAATGCCAAATCGTATATTGATCGGGGTCGGGTGATAATGACCAACCCAGAATCACAGCATCGAATTTCCGCTTGTTGATGAAATTCTCGATAAAGGCAGACCATTCCACCAGTCTGACCTTGACCTCGATGCCGACCGCTTTCAGCCGCTGCTGGATAATCGTTGCAGTGTCGGCACGTTGTTTATTGCCGTTGTTGGTCAGGATTGTGAATGACAGGCGTTTCCCCTGTTGATCCAGATAGCCGTCGCCATCCGAATCTTTCCACCCTGCTTGGGATAGTAATTCCTTAGCTTTTTCAGGCATATATGTTCGCGGCTTAAGGCTCTTGTTAACCCAGTGGGTGCCCGGCTTGTAGGGTGTGGCAATGGACTCGCCCAGACCCAGTTGCACACCGTCGATAATCTCCTGCCTGTCCACGGCATAGGCAATAGCTTCACGCACCCGCTGATCGGCAAACAATGGCTTTTTCAGATTGAAGCCGAGATAGGTGTAGACGAAGTTCAGGTATTTATAGCGCCTGTAATTTTCTTTCAGCGACGGCTTGCTGTCGAATAGTCGCGCATACTGGATGGGGGTTAGTCCCATTGAATCAAGGCGGCCGGCAGACAGTTCCAGAAACTGGGTGGCGGGATCGGGGATGATGCGGGTCAGCCGCTCGCTAATCCATACAGGACCGGCATAATAGTCGGGATTCGCCCTGAGCAGGATAGATTGCTGGGACTGCCAGTCAGCCAGGGTATAAGGGCCACTGGTGGCTTTGGGATGACGTGACAGATCGGTATGCATAATATCCTGATGCTCGAAGATATGGCGCGGCAGGATCGCCAGCGACGACCACGATGCCAGAGCCGGCGAAAACGGTTCGCTGTAATGCACGATAAAGGTCTGCGCATCCGGTGCTTCAACACGGGTGACCAGTGCATAATCGGCCTTATAGGCGCTCTGGGTTTTCTCATCCTGCATCAGGTTCAGGGTGAACACGCAATCAGATGCGGTCAGTGGTGTACCATCCGTCCAATGCAGGCTGGGGCGCAGATGAAACACGATGGATTTATTGTCTGCGGCAATCTCCCAGCTTTTTGCCAACTGGCCGGTCAGATTAAGATCCTTATCGTATTTCAATAGCGACAAATACAATTGTCCGGCAATCGCATGGCTGGATGCATCGCCGGCAATCATTGGAATCAGATTGGATGCATCGCCGATGCTTGCATCAATCAATCGGTCGCCAACAGCAGGGGATTCGTCAACGACAATGGGCGAAACTTCGGAATGTGTTTGGCTTTGTTGTTCAGATGCATTGCAGCCGGCCAGCGCCAGCAATAGCAACAGCGCGGTCAGCTTGGTCGAATGCGTGCAAGTACCCATAAGGTATCTCCTGGCCGGATCAGAGCATTCCGGGATAACTGATTCGAACGGGCAATAGACCGGGTCGAGGTGCCGAAACGCTGAGCAATACTCCACAGGGAATCACCACTGCGAACTTTGTAACGAATACGGCGGCCTTTGGATAGCATCGGATTGGGGTTGGCCGTCGCCCTTGCTAAACGATTCGCAGGGACAGTCAGCTTCTGGCCGGGGCGCAGGATGGCTTTGATATCCGGGTTCAGGCGTTTCAGGTGTGCGACACTGATGCCGTGCTGATGAGCAATACGCCACAATGAATCACCGTTCTTGATCCGCGTTCTTACATATCGGGGGCCGAGTAATTCAAGCTGTTCACTGATGCTGGCCAAGCGCTCGGGAGGCACATGAACGCTGACCGCATGAGTCAGGTACTGTGCCTGATTCAGACCGGGATTGAACAAAAAGATGTCGTTTTTATTCATGCCGCAAGCCGTGCTGAGCCTGGCGACATCAACAGGTGGTTTGAGTTGGAGTTCAACCGTCGCGAAAGGTTCGGGGAAGCTAATGACACCCATTTTGAGCAATGCCGCAAGGCCCAGCACATGCTTCACATAAGCGCGGGTGATGGCCGGAGCCGGAAGCGCATTCAATCCGTCGGCTGCCTGCCAGGGTGTTTTCTTGAGCCGTCTGGCCAGTCCGTAAGGGCCCATATGATAAGCTGCAATAGCCAAAGGCCAGCTATTGAACCGCTGATGCATATCGAGCAGATAGCCGACTGCGGCCTCGGTCGCACGCTCAACACTGCGCCTGCCATCGTGCAAGTGATTAGGGTGAATGCCCAGACCACGCGCAGTCCGCGGCATCAATTGCCACAATCCCATGGCCCCGGCATGCGACAATGCATAAGGGTTATAACCCGATTCAACGATCGGAATGGCCTGCAGGCTTAAGGGTGCATTAAGCTTGTTGATAGATTCGGTCAATCGCTGACGCACATAACGAGAACGCTCACCTACCACCTTCCAGTGAGGCAGATAATCGCGCTTGGCCATCGCCTGAGACATGGCAATATCATCTGCATTCAGGCCATCCAGCAAGGGGTTGGGGGCCAAGATCTGCTCGTTTAAATGAGACGTCGATGTCACTAAAGACGAGTCCGAATTCACCTCTGACCCGGAGTCGGCAGAAGCCTCAGGATTCAGCGTCATTGCCGCCCGATCTCGCTCCTGAACGCAAGCAGCAGGCATGAGGCTCAGGCAAGTCAATACGGCAATGGTAGCCATTGTGGATGACAGCTGAATGCCGCGGGATTTCAATGCAGGAACGATGATCATAGCAGGGAATGCTAGCGAAGCGGGGCTGTTGGTAAAGCAACGATGGTTGAAGCTGTGGCATCTGCATACAGGCCTGATTGCATGAGGCAGTTGCGCGGCAGGGGGCAATTGCATATCGTTTAGTGGTTCTTCGCAAGATGCGAGGGGAAGGGAGTTTATATGTCAGGGCTATGCTGCTAAAGCAACAAAGGGAATTAATGGAACTGGGGCTGGTCACCAAGGATCAGCTCACAGAAGCCATGCACAGTGATGTAGGTAAGAAGAGCGGCACCCTGGAGGCGCTGCTGGAAATGGACGGCGTGGATAGTGATGCAGTGCTTTCAGCCCTGGCCAGAAATTATAAGGTTCCCTATCTCGATATTCGCACTTTCAAGCCCAGTCGGGAAGCCATCAAGCTATGCGAGGAACAGTTGTGCCTGGACTTTGCCTTTGTACCGCTCGATGTTATGGGTAAATATCTGGTCATCGCGACCGATAACCCTGTCGACTTTAATATGCTCGATAACTTGCGTTATAAACTTGGTATGCGTATCAAGCCAGTATTCGCCCGGCCTGATCTGGTGATCAATAAGATTCAGGAAATCTATCATCAGCATCCAGAAGGTTCGTCTGCCGAAGATTCGTCTGAGAATGAAAATGAAGCCACTGAAGCGTCGGCAAAGCGCGCGCTGGATGAATCCGGCAGCCATGCATCGAACCCCAGGCCGGCATCCTCGGAAAAACACAGTGAAGATAAACTGCAACCGGGCGTAGAAGATCCCTCCATTGTTCGTCTGGTTAACGGCATTATTATCCAGGCTATTAAAGTCGGCAGTTCGGATGTTCAGATTGAGCCGGGGGAGCAGAAAAGCATTGTCAGTCTGTCTGTCGAGGGTGAGCTGCGTCCGAGCCTGAAGTTCCCGGCCAGCGTACATCAGACGGTTGCGGCACGCATCAAGATGATGGCCAGGTTAGATATAGCCCGAAGTGACACGCCTCAGAAGGGGCGCACACGCATCAAACTGTGGGGAAAAAGGCACGAGTTGATCATCTCATCAACTCCGAATGCATCCGGCGAAATGATAGCTATTCTTATTCAGGATACTGCTGATACCCCTGCTATAAAAGATGAAACACAGCCAAGTCCAATGGCCAGGCCTGATGAACATGCACCTGAGAAGCGCGAAGATGAGCAATCCCCTGCCTCCGAACAAACATCGGCCCGGACCGAAAGTCGTGACAAACCTCTTATTCTTGTGGTCGATGATTCCACCAGTGTGCGTAATATGGTTCAGTTCGTTCTGGAGTCCGAGGGCTACGACATCATTCAGGCTGCAGACGGGCAGGAAGCGTGGGATATGGTGCAGGATATTCACCCGAGCCTGATTGTGGCTGACTGTGACATGCCGAAGATGACGGGCCCCGAACTTGTTCAGCGCTTGCGTGAGCAATCCCGATTTAATGAAACTCCTATCGTTTTGCTCACCTCCAAAAGGGATGAGGAAGACGAGGTGCTGGGCCTTGAAGTCGGGGCGGATGACTATATCGGCAAACCCGTTGAGCCGCTCAAACTTCAGGCGCGCATCAAAAAAACCCTGGCTATGTATGCACGAGTGCGTCAGGCCATGCAGGGAGATTAATCGATGACAAGCGAAGATATGTCAGATGTCGCGGAAGGGGAGCCTGATGATCAGTCAGTACAGTCGCTGATCGGGGCTGAACAGGAAGATATCCTGCAGATCGATATCGGCGGCAAACAACTGCTGATTCGAGCTAAGGATGTCAGTGAAATCATCAGGCCCATACCCATGACTCTGGTGCCGATGGGACCTGAGCACTTGCTCGGCCTTGCCAATGTGCGCGGACAGATTGTTTGTATGATTGACCCCAGCAAGGTGTTGCAACTGCCGTCTATTGGAAGTGAAGTAACTACGCACACCCGCTTTGTTCTTCTTCGACATGCTAAAATGCACATTGGCATATGGGTGGACAAGGTTGAGGCGTTGTTTCGGGTCAACAGTGCTGATATTCCGGCAGCGGCTCAGGTTGATGCCAGTGAGCCCGGATGCGGCAGCATGCAGATTGAAGATGAGACTTACGAGATGCTTAACTATAGCAGATTGTTTCAGTAGCCGGGTCATGTCGGAAACATGTTTACCTAAAGCGAAACTAAGAGGTTCTTGATAAACAGCTGGCCTGCATCCAATATCACACACGCGGATCGGCAGTGCACCAGCAAAGGGGAGATATATGGCAACCACATCAGAGGCAGGCAGAACAGTGAAAAAAGCACAGGCGACGCTCAGTCAGCAGGCCAATCGAAACTTTTTGTTATCGATTATTTTGTTTGCGGTGCTGATTGCCACGGTATTTTTCGCTTTTCAGCAGGCCAAGGAAAATATGGGCGAGTTGGGCAAGCTTTATGCCGATCAGGTCAGGCTTGAGCAGTTCAAGGCCTCGTTGTCGAATGTATTGCTGCCACTGAACGATTTTACCCTGACCCAGAACAAGGAAGATGTCGGAAAGTTAAAAAAAGCCGAGCGGGAATTTCAGGGTCTGTATAGCGAGATTGAAGCACTGCATAGTATGACGACGGAGAATAAAAAGGTGCTTGGACAGGTGTTTGGCCTGATGCGCGAAGTCATGGGTATCGCAGATGATATCGTCAGTGAAAAGATTCCTTTCGGCCAGGCGAACAATGTTGCGGTTGTGGCTCAGAATCTGGTGTTCGTAGCGCAGCAGAAACTGGAAAGCGTGACCAGTAATCTAACGGCAGCGCTACAGCAAGAATCAGATATCCGGCAGACTCAGATTGATAAGCAATCCTATATCATCCTCGGTATTATCGTATTTATCATTTTATTGCTGGCTGTGTTTAACCGTGCCTTTGTGAAGAACATCACGCGCACTATCTCCGGCGTGGCCAAGGATGTGGCGCATGCTGCCGGCGACATCCTGAATTCGGTTGAACAGCAGGCTGCGGCCGCTGATACGCAAGCCAAATCGGTGGAGCAAATCGCCAACGAACTGGAGCAGATCTCCGATTCGGCACGCAAGATTGCTGCTACTTCGCTGAGCGTTGAGAAGATCGCCGGCGCTACTGCCTCTTCGGCCGGGGAGGGTGTGCAAGCCGTGGGCGCGGCCATCGAGTCCATGGGCAATATCCGTGGTGAAGTGAACACCATTGCAGAGAAGGTGACCTTTGCGGGCCAGAAGGCCGAGCAGATTCTTGAATCCATTGATGCGGTTCAGGAAATTGCCGATGAAACCCATTTGCTGGCGTTAAATGCCTCGATCGAGTCGGCGGCGGCCGGTGAATTCGGCAAGCGTTTTGCCGTGGTGGCCAGTGAGGTGCGTCGACTGGCCGACCGTACACGTGAATTCACTGAAGAAGTTCAGACGATTGTGAACGATGTGCATAGTTCAACTCAGGATTCGGTTGCCGTGACCCGCGAAGGTCTGGAAGAAGTGGGCAAGGGTGTGGATATTGCTCAGCGCGCTGGTGAAGTCCTGCAGCGCATGCAGACCATGTCGGATAAAACCAGTCAGGCTGTGCATACCATTGCCAAAGCCACGGGGCGGCAGAATGAGAGTAATCAGGACTTCCTGCGTGCCATGAAACAGATTTCAGACCTGCTGCACGACTCAGCGAAACAGATGCAGGCCTCGCGTGAGGCCTCTTACCGGCTGACAGAGGCCGCCGACGATCTGCAGCGCCTGATTTAAAAGGCGCACCCACCGTGTCAGGGTTTGATCTTAGTCAATTCCTAGCCTCATTCTTTGATGAGGCGCGGGAACGACTCGCTTCCATCAACCATAGTCTGGTTCGCTTTGAGGCCGAATCGCTGGATGATGAGGGTATGGTCGCCCTGCGCCGCGATGCTCATACCATCAAGGGCTCGGCCCTGATGCTCGGCGTTCAGGATATCGGTGATATCGGCCATTTGTTCGAGGATGCGGTTGAATATCTGATCAACAAGCCTGAAGCGCGCAGCCCGTCGATGATTCAGTTTCTTTTCGACCTGCATGATCAACTGGAAACGCGTTTGCAGGATCCCGATAGCGATTTCCGTCTCGACGTGCCGCCGCTTCGCCAGCGTTTCGAACAACTCCAGAAGGGGAAAACGGCGCCTTCCGAAGTAGAACAGGACGAGGAGGGCGTAAGTCAGGAGTCGGTTGCTATGCTGGCCGATGACGATGCTGAGTCCGTTCCTATGATCGGGGCCGACGAGGCGCAAAGCTGGCGGGATGAACAGTTGCAAGCCGAAGCAAACGCCAGCG
>CAZDJY010000070.1:0-7111 GCA_964505835.1 uncultured Zetaproteobacteria bacterium
GTCAGGAACAACCGGCTGGCACTGCTTTCCCGCTTGCGCACACTTTTCCTTAATCTGGCGGATATATCCCGCCTGTGATGCCACATTTTGGATGCTTCGTTAGCTGATACCCTCATCGGCTTGATGGCGGCCTGGCTGTTGCTGGCCGGCGCGTCGTTATGGGCGCACAGGGAAGGGTTGGGTTTGTCACGCCCGATGTTGATTGCATCGCTACGTGGACTGGGGCAGTTGTTGATTCTGGCGCTGGTTCTGCATTGGATCTTTGATATCCAGTCGCACGCTCTGCAGGCCCTGCTGATTCTCGGATTCTGTATTCTGGCCGGTCATAACAGTGCCGGCCATTTCGCTGATGCATCCGGGGATGGGTCAGACCTGCATCCCCGACAGGCCTGGATGGCCAGTAGTATCGGCCTTGCTTGCGCATGCATCGTCACCTTGCCCTGGCTGGCATTTACAGGCGCTATCGATAACAGTACACGAGCGCTGGTGCCGCTCGGCAGCATGGTGGCGGCCAACGGCATGAATGCCGTTTCCATCATGTTCGAGCGCATCAAGTCCGGCGGTCTTGCTGGTGAAGGCATGCGAACGGCGATGATTCCGACCGTCGATACCTTGCGCGTTGTCGGGCTGGTGCATATGCCGGGTATCTTCGTCGGTATGGTGCTGGCTGGCAGTCCGGCCATGGCGGCTGCAAGCGCACAGCTGACGATTTTGTACATGATTGTGGCATCAAGCTTTACGGCGTGTATGGTTAGTTTCCTGATGTTGAACCACTGGCAGAAAAAACAGGCCTCAGGCGGCCAGACATGAGATTGAAACGACTGGAGCTGGCCGGATTCAAATCCTTTGTCGATGCTACGAAAATCGAATTGGGGGAAGGGGTAACAGCCATCGTCGGCCCCAATGGTAGCGGCAAGTCGAATATCATTGACGCGCTGCGCTGGGTGCTTGGCGAGCACTCGGCCAAGCATCTGCGCGGCGGTGTCATGGACGATCTTATCTTTCAGGGTTCGGATACGCGTCCTCCCGTCGCTGTCTGCGATGTTGAGTTAACCTTTTCTGTCGAGCCGGGCACGTTGCCGAGTCCTTATCATGAAATGGATGAAATTCGTATTCGCCGGCGCATGACCCGCGATGGCGGCTCGGATGCCTTTATCAACGGCAAGATGGTACGCCTGAAGGATGTCGTGGATCTGTTTCTCGATACCGGTATTTCAACTCGCGCCTATGCCATCATTGAGCAGGGTGCGATTGCACGCATGGTCACGGCGAAGCCGGAAGAGCGGCGCAGCATCTTCGAGGAAGCTGCAGGGGTGATGAAATATCGCTCCCGGCGCCGCGAGGCTGAACGGCGTATGAAGGATACGCAGCAGAATCTTGAACGCGCGGTGGACCTGCTGGAAGAGGTGCGCAGTCAGTGCCGTAGTTTGAAGCAGCAGGCTTCCCGGGCCGAGCGTTTTCGCAAGATGCAGGATGAATTCAGCCGCATGCAGTCCGTCAGTCTCGGGCTGCGGTATCGCGCGATGCAACAGAAATTCAACATCATTGAAGCCCAGTTACAGGAAGCTCGCAAGGCCGAGGATGTTGCACAGGCCGCTTTGAATGCGGGCGAAAAGCAAGTGGTTGAAGCGCGTGACAAACTCGGCGCGCATGAGGCGGAAGCCCAGAAGGTGCAGGACCGTCTGCGCGAGGCCGAGCAGCAGCGTGCCTCCTTGCAGCAACAGGCTGAGCGTCAGGCGGGCGAACGACGCTTGCTGGCCGAGCGCAAGATTGCCTTGCAGCAGCGGCTGGAAGAAGCGGATAAAACCCTGCAGCGACTGGCCGTTGATATCGACACGGCAGCCAGACAGTTGGATGAACAGGATGATGCCGAACTGCAGGCGTCCAAACGTGATGCCGAGGCGGCCTTGGATACGACTGAGCGGCAGTATCACCAGCAAGTTCAATTGCGTGATGAAAAACTGGCGGCTTACGAGCGCTTGCGGCAGAGCGGTGCTCAGGCGGATCAACAGAGACAGAAGGCCCAGGCTTCGCTGACTCGTCTGGTAGAACGGCAGAGTCAATTACAAGCCAGACAGCAGGAATTGAAGGAGTCTCTTGCCGCTAATGAAGCACGAGCCAGGCAGGCAAATGAGCAATGGCAAGCGGCAAAGGCCGCAAGCAGCAATGCGACGAGCGCACTTGAGCAGGCACAGGCAAAACTGGATACATGCCGTTCCGAACGCGAAGCAGCTGGCGCGATGTTTTCGGATCAGGAAGAAGATCTGCGCGAAAAGAGAGGGGCAGTGCAGGAATTGCGCGGCCGCACCCGGAATCAGGATGTACCCGAGGATTTGCGCGATGCCATGCGTGCCAGGGGTGCGGTGTGGATGGATGAGTCTTTGGACGTGCCCAAGGGGCTGGAGGCTGCAGCCGCAGCGGCGCTGCGCGGGCGCTCCGCCGATGTGCGGATTCCCGTCAATCCGGATCTGAGCGCATGGCAGGGCTTATTGAAAAAATCTTCCGATGCCCCCGTGGCATTGTTCGCCGGAGCCTCTTCGGGGCCGGCCGGGGCAGAAGCCTCATTGGCCGTGGCGATGGGCCTGGCGGAAAACCATCCATTGTTCGATGTGTTTGCCCGGGTTGCGTTGGTAGAGGATATCATTGATGCACATGGATCGGGGCAGTGCTGTGTCAGTCGCGATGGATGGCGCTATGAAGCGGACGGCTGGCTCATCCCACCGGCCGGAAATCGCACGGCAGGTCGGCTTGCAGTTCAACGGAAATTGCGCGACAGCGAGGCGGAGCTCGACAAGCTTGAAGCTGCGGTTGTGAGCGCACAGCAGAGATTCACCGCTGCTGAAGAGGCGCTGGAGCAGCAACAGAAGATTTGGCAGCAGGCGCATCTGGCGGCCACCCGGGCAGAAGCGGATGCTCATTCGGCCGCGGCTGCGCTCGAGCGTTTGCAAAGTGAAGCAGTGGCATTTGTTGAGCGGAGCCAGAGGATTGATGCGGATATTCAGGAAGCTGAGCAGGAGCGTATCCATTGGCAGGCGCAGTTCGATCAGGCCGGTGAGGTTGATCAGGATAAGCTGGAGGCAGCCCGGCAGGAGCTGGAGGCCCGGAACAGCGACGTAGCGCGGGCTGAACAAAGCCGCAATCAGAGTCACACTCAACTGGCACAGGCTGAGCAGGCGTTGGCCCTGTTTGCCCAGGCCAGAGAAACCATGCAGCGGGATCATATGCGCTTGCTCGCCGAGCAGGAGCGTCTGCGCCAGCAGGTGCAGCAGGATGAACAACGCATGCAGGACGCCGATACCGCCCTGACCGAGGCGGCCCGTCAGGAGGGGTTGGATCAACAGCTGGCGCAAGCGGCCAAAGCCGTGGATGAGGCCCACCAGCAGCTGAATCATGTGCGCCAGCAGGGCCATGCCCTGCAGCAGCAAGCACATGAGGGAGAGCGCGATGAACGGCAGGTGCGTCAACAGCATCAGCAGGCCTCGGAACGAAGGCAGGCCGCTGAGGTCAGTCAGGCTCAGGAGGCGGCACGATTGCAGGATTTGCAGGATGAAATCATGCAGCGCTGTCAGCTGAGCTCTAAAGACCTGCTGGAGCAGATTGATTCGATGGAAGATTTGGATGATGCCGAGGCCATTCTCAATCGCTCGCGGGAATTGGAGGATCGTATCGGCCGCTTCGGGCCGGTGAATCTGTTGGCCATTGATGAATACGAGCAGGCGGCCGAACGCGAAACATTTCTGGCCGAACAGGCGGCGGACCTGGAATCCAGTCTGGCCACCCTGACCGATACCATTGCCCGTATCGACCGCACCACCCGCCAGCGATTTAAGGATGTGTTCGAGAAGACCAATGCCATCTTCCAGAAAACCTTCCCGCATCTGTTCGGTGGCGGTCGCGCCGAGTTGCGACTGGATTCGGAAGACATTTTGACGGCCGGTGTCGAGGTGATCGCCCAGCCGCCCGGCAAGCGCTTGCAGGATGTAACCCTGCTCTCGGGTGGTGAAAAGGCTTTGACGGCCGTGGCGCTGGTATTTTCCATCTTTCAGATCAAACCGGCTCCTTTCTGTGTGCTTGATGAAGTGGATGCACCGCTCGATGATGCCAATGTTGGCCGCTTTGGCGACATGGTGCGCGAACTGGCTGATCGTGTTCAGTTTTTATCCATCACCCATAACCGAATCACCATGCAGCAGGCTGATCGTCTGGTGGGCGTTTCCATGCCCGAACCGGGTGTGTCGCGCATTGTTTCGGTCGACCTCGAAGAGGTTCCACACTGAGGACATAGTCGGCCCTGTCCGGAATCGTGAAGATTGGCACAACTCCTGCTTGAAAAGACTGCTTCGGCAGGAGGAGCCATGCCAGCGGCGCAGAGCAAAGAACAACATCAACAGAGTTTACCGGGCCTGAAAGAACGCCCGGGTGGCCGCTTTGCAGAGATCCTGATGCAGGAGAACATCCTGCCCGTATCGTTGATCGACAAAGCCATGCGCGTACAGGACCGATTGCAAGAAGCCAGATTGTTGTCCGATATACTGGTCGAACTAGGCAGTATCAATGCGGATGATCATCGGCGGCTGATTCGCAAGTTCGGGCGCAGTTTCCGTATCGGCGAGCTGTTTTGCGAACTGGGCTATATCAGCCTCGATCAGCTCAATCAGGCTGAAGTGAAGATGAGTGCATCACCCGGCAAGCGCATGGGTGATGTCATCCGCGAGCTGGGCATGATTGATGACCGACAGTTGGCCCAGGCACTGTCCGAACAACTGGGCCTGCCGCTGATTCATCTCGATATGGATGTGATTGACCGGGAGCTGGTGCGCGGCTTCCCGACCAAGTTCCTGCGCCAGAATCTGCTGGTCCCCTACGAAGCCAGCGACACCAAGGTATCCATCGCAGCCGCCAACCCATTGAACAAGAGCGCAATCGAAGAGATCGAAACACGCCTGCAGAAGAAGGCAGTTGTGGCCATTGCCGCCGAGAGCGCGTTATTGGCACTGATCAGCAAGCTGGAGGCGGCCGGCGGCCCGAGTGGGCAGAAGGACCAGGTGGCCGAGGTGGTGGATTCGATCCTGCTCTCGGCTATTCGCGACAATGCCAGCGATATTCACATCGAACCGATGCGCGAGCTGGTGCGGGTGCGTTTTCGTATGGACGGCGTGCTTATTCATAAAATGGACCTGCCGCGAGAACTGGCCCAACGGGTGGTTGCGCGCCTGAAGGTGTTGGCCGAGATGGACATCGCCGATTGCCGCCGTCATCAGGATGGTCGATTTCGGCGCGAGGTTGGCCGTATCATTGCCGACTACCGGCTCTCGACCTATGTGACGACATACGGCGAAAATATGGTGATGCGTGTATTGCGCAGCAGCGGCGGTATCAAGAATATCGAGGCCATTAGCATGAGCCGCAGCGTGCTGGAGCGCTTCAAGCATGAGGCGCTGGATGTCCCGACCGGCGTCATCCTGGTAACCGGACCAACGGGCTCCGGCAAGACGACCACCCTGTATGCAGCGATTGATTATTTGAATCGGCCGACGACCAAGATTATTACCGTGGAGGATCCGGTTGAGTATATCGTACCGGGCATCATGCAATGCTCGGTGGATGCCCAGGCAGGACGCTCATTCGAGCAGTCACTGAAGTCCGTCGTGCGGCAGGATCCCGATATCATTGTTATCGGCGAAGTGCGCGATCGGGCTACGGCCCAGGTCGCCGTGCAGGCGGCCCTGACCGGGCATAAGGTTCTCACGACCTTTCACACAGAGGATTCCATCGGCGGCTTGTTGCGTCTGATCGACATGGGCATTGAAACCTTTCTGATTTCCTCCACCGTGGTCAGCATTTTGGCTCAGCGTCTGATCCGTACGATCTGTCCGGAATGTCGGCAGGCTTACATGCCCAATAAGCGTATTGCGCGCATGATCGGCATTGATGAAGCTACGCTCAGGGCGCACACGTTTTATCGCGGCACCGGCTGCGGCACCTGTTACGGTACCGGTTATCACGGGCGCACGGCCCTGCATGAGCTATTGGTGCTCAATGAGGATGTGCGTGAAGCCATCCTTGAACGGCGCACCTCGCAGGAAGTACGTCAGATTAGTTGTGAATCGACCGATCTGCTATCTTTGATGGAGGATGGTCTGTACAAGGTTTTGCAGGGGCAAACGACGGTCGAAGAGGTATATCGTATCGCGCCGCGCTCCCCGTCGACGCGCAGTGTCGAAGATATCTATCGTTTGATGGGGCATGAGACATAAATGGATACACATCAATTAGCCGTACTGATTCGTCAGCGTTTTCAGGAGGGTGACCCGCGCCTGCCTGTGCTGCCAGAATCGGTCATCAAGGTACGCAAGATGGTGCAGGACGAGAGCAAGGGGGCGGCGGATATTGCTCAGGTCGTCGGCTCCGACGCCACCTTTTCGAGCACGGTCTTACGCATTGCCAACAGTGCCCGCTTCAATCCGCAGGGGCATGAGATTCGCAACCTGCCGATGGCGATTCAACGTCTGGGGGGGCGACAGACGCTGAATCTGATGACAGCCATCTCCACCCAGATGCATATGACGGTGAAAAACAAGCATTTACAGGACATCCTACGCAGGAATACCAGGCACGGGCTGTTGGTGGCAACGGCCGCGAGACATCTGGCCAGCCTGATCGGCAGTGTTGATCCCGATGAAGCATTCCTTGCCGGCATGTTGTTCGATATCGGCGTGGCAGCGATTATCAGTAGCGTGCCGGAAGAGCTGGTCGACAGCAGTGAAGAGGAATGTCTGGGCGTGCTCAAGAGCCTGCACCGGGAGATGGGCGGCCGGCTGCTTACCTATTGGGATATGCCGGATGCTTTTATTGCACTGGCATCGCATCACGGCGTTGAGGCCGATGATCGGCCTCGGGAAAACCTGATTGATTTGATCGATGTGGTGCAGTTTATGCTGCATGCGCAGAATGAATTCATCTTCGACGATGTGCCGGAAGGTATTGACGTGTTGCATTATCCGCCTGTCCGTCGCCTCGGTGTCACGCCCATCCATCTGGCGGCCGTTGAGGTCGAAATGGAAGATGGTTTCGAGGAGCTGCAGGCGATCTTTGCCGGAATCGGCTGATT
>CAZDJY010000071.1:0-7042 GCA_964505835.1 uncultured Zetaproteobacteria bacterium
GATAGAGCAACGGCCTTCTAAGCCGTAGGTTGCAGGTTCGAGCCCTGCCAGGCGCACCACGTGGATGGAGTTTGAGTCCGGTGAATCGCTTATGGTGGATGTAGCTCAATTGGTAGAGCCCCGGCTTGTGATGCCGGTGGTCGTGGGTTCGAGTCCCATCATCCACCCCAGTTGCACGGAGACGATCAGCCGCTATGATTCGCCTCCGCGTATGGGTCGTTAGCTCAGTTGGTAGAGCAGCTGACTCTTAATCAGCGGGCCGTAGGTTCGAGCCCTACACGACCCACCATACATGGCACCTGCGAGCAATCGCAGGTGCTTTTTTTATGGCGCTGTGACTGGCCGATTGCAATTTAAGCTGCAGCTGGGCATCATTCCGGCGCAATTTTGGGGGAGTAAGGTCTGGCCTTGCTCCTTTTTCATGCGACCGATGCGAGGGTGGCGGAATTGGTAGACGCGCTGGTTTTAGGTACCAGTATCCATGATGTGGGGGTTCGAGTCCCCCCCCTCGTACCATATTAGGGAAGGTCTGAAAAACTACGCCCATGTAGTTTTTCAGAGCATCCTTGGCAAGGCTGGTGAGATGAGTCATTCGCCTGCCAGGCCGGGTTGCAGAGACGTGTTCAATACACCCGGTTGTAATATAACCCCGGCAGCCGCCGCGACGGATTGGCAGGCTTTCCGGTGAAAAAATACATATATCATCCGTTCTTGGAGATTCATCATGATTCAGACTGAAGTTAAAGCCCTTGGCAGCAATGAACATCAGGTACATGTGCGCCTGCCGCAGGGGGAGTACGATCGTATTTATGCCGAACAGATTCAGAAGTTGAGCCGTCAGGCCAAACTGCCGGGCTTTCGTCCGGGCAAGACTCCGAATCAGGTGATCGAGAAGCAGTTCGGCGCCAAACTTCATGATGATACGATCTCCGAGCTGATTCAATCCAATTACGTCAAGGCCATCGAATCATCAGGTCTGGTTCCGGCGGTTCAGCCCGAACTCGATATCCCGTCTGTGCAAGGCGCTGACACCTTCGAGTTCACCATGAAGGTCACGACCTGGCCGAAGGTTGAAGTGAAGGGACTGAATAAGCTTAAGTTTGATGAAACGACTGTGAAGGTGGAAGACTCGGATATTGAGTCGGTGATCGAGCGCCTGCAGAAATCCCAGGTGAAGTTCGAGATCGAGAAGAAGCGCAAGGCGGAGAACGGCGATCAGTTGCATATCGATTTTGTCGGCTCCATTGACGGTGAACCGTTTGAAGGCGGCAAGGGCGAGGATGTGGCACTGGTGATTGGCGAAGGCCGCTTTATCCCGGGCTTTGAGGAGCAGTTGATCGGCCATGTGGCGGGCGATGATGTGACGGTTGAGGTTACCTTCCCCGAGCAGTATCAGGCGGCTCATCTGGCTGGCAAGGCGGCAAGTTTTGCTACGACGGTGAAGTCTGTTGCCAAGCCCGTGCAGGCTGATAATGAAGATGATCTGGCCAAGATGCTGGGTTTTGACGATGCCAAGGCTCTGCATGCCGATGTCGAAGCGCGTTTGGCTGAAGAGGCTGAACAGGCTTCCTTCACTGCCACCCGCGAAGCGGCTCTGGATGCATTGCTGGCAGCCAATGATATGGAACTGCCTGAGGCCTTGATTGCCGAGGATATGCGTTCCACCACCCAACGTGTTGTGGAAAACATGAAGCAGCAGGGTGTACCGGCTGACCGGGCCATGTTCGAGGATGAAGGCTTCAAGAAGGAAGTGCGTGAGCGCTCCGAGAGAGGTTTGAAGCTTTCTGTATTATTGCAGACTGTTCGCGAGCTGGGTGACGTGTCGGTGGACGAAGCCGAGATTGATGCAGAGATCGATCGTCAGGCCCAGCAGTATCCGGAAGAGCAACACGAGCAGTTCAAGGCTTGGATCAAGGGTCAGCAGGATCAGCTGGCATCTCTGCGCGAGCGCTTACTTGAACGCAAATGTGTTGAGTATATTGTCTCCGAAGCGAAGACCAAGGCGGCCAGCAAACCGCTATCCGAATGGCAGGCCGAGCAGGACAAAGGCGAATAAATCGTTCATGCTTGTGTCGGGTGCGGTTGAAAATGCGGCAGCGCCCGAGCCCGGCATCGAAGATGCCGGGCTTAAAAACGAAGGAGAATTCATGAATCTGGTACCTGTTGTAGTTGAACATACGGCGCGCGGCGAGCGTTCCTACGATATCTTTTCAAGGCTGCTTAAGGAAAGGATCGTGTTTCTGAACGGGCCGGTTGATGATCATATCGCCAACCTGATTGTGGCGCAGTTGCTGTTTCTGGAGTCGGAAGGCCCGGACAAGGATATCTATCTGTACATCAACAGCCCCGGCGGCGTGGTGACGGCTGGCATGGCTATCTATGACACCATGCAATATATCCGCTGCGATGTGTCTACCCTTTGCGTGGGCCAGGCAGCCAGTATGGGCGCCATGCTGTTGACGGCCGGCACACAAGGTAAGCGTTACGCGCTGCCCAATGCCCGGGTCATGATCCATCAACCCCTGGGCGGTTTTCAGGGTCAGGCGACTGATATCGAGATTCATGCACGCGAGATTCTCAAGCTCAAGGAAAGCATGAATCAGATGATGGCCAAGCATACCGGCCAGCCTTTGGATAAAATATCTGAAGATGTTGAACGTGATTACTTCTTGACCGCCGATGAGGCATGCGATTACGGTTTGGTAGACAAGGTTCTTACTTCGCGCAGTGAGGTACCGACCGACGGAGGTGCGGATGAGCACGGAGAATAACAGCGGCGACAATACCCTTTATTGCTCGTTCTGCGGCAAATCGCAGCACGATGTCAAAAAGTTGATTGCCGGCCCGACTGTTTTTATCTGTGACGAATGCATCGAATTATGTAACGAAATCATCGTCGAGGAATTATCTGGTGAGGATAAAGAAGTCACGAGCGATGAGAATGCGCTGCCCAAGCCAGCCGAGATCAAGGCCTTTCTGGATGACTATGTGATCGGGCAGGAGTCGTCGAAACGACTGTTGTCGGTTGCTGTTTACAATCATTATAAACGTATCGCTCACAACTCGGACGGCGAAGTGGAAATTTCCAAGAGTAACGTGTTGCTGCTCGGCCCGACCGGCTGTGGCAAGACGCTGCTGGCCCAGACGCTGGCCCGGGTATTTGAAGTGCCGTTTGTTATGGCCGATGCAACCACGCTGACCGAGGCCGGCTATGTCGGTGAGGATGTCGAGAATATCATCCTGAAATTGCTGCAGGCTGCTGATTATGATGTCGAAAAGGCTCAGCGGGGCATCGTCTACATCGACGAGGTGGACAAGATTTCGCGTAAGGCCGAGTCGCCGTCCATCACCCGGGATGTTTCCGGCGAGGGCGTGCAGCAGGCATTGTTGAAGCTGATCGAAGGTACCGTCGCTGCTGTGCCGCCGCAGGGCGGGCGCAAGCATCCGCAACAGGAATTCATGCAGGTGGATACAACGAATATCCTGTTTATTCTCGGCGGTGCATTTTCAGGCCTTGAAAAGGTCATCGAAGCCAAGGGCAAGAAACGCTCCATCGGTTTTGGTGCTGAGGTGAGTAGCGAAGACGAGAAGGATATCGGTGAGATTCTCAGCAAGGTGGAACCCGAGGATTTGATCAAGTTCGGTTTGATCCCGGAACTGGTCGGCAGATTGCCGGCTGTGGCGACACTGGGGATGCTCGATAAGGAAGCCTTGTTGCGTATCCTGACCGAGCCCAAGAATGCTTTGGTGAAACAATATCAGGCGTTGATGAAATATGACGATGTCGATCTGAGCTTTACCGACGATGCGTTGGAAGCCATTGCCGAAAAGGCAATCGAACGCAAAACCGGAGCCCGGGGCCTGCGTGCGATCATGGAATCGGTCATGCTCGATGTGATGTACGACATTCCCACGATGGGCAATGTCGAGCAGTGCGTGATCAATCGTGAAGTGGTACAAGGATCGACGCAACCTGTTCTTGTCTACCATAGCGAGGAAGAAAGGGCCGAGGCCGCTTCCTGATTCTAAAGAAGAATCTTTTGAGCCGTCGACTGCGGCTCGACAATCATGATTTACAGGTGTGTGTCTGCGTGGCTGTTGTCCGCCACTGCGACCTGGAAAGGAGTTAATAATGGCTGAGTGGTCAAATGAAAATAGTGGCAATGGCGCCATCTTGGGTGACGTAGAAGGGATGCTTCCGATTTTGCCACTGCGCGATATCGTGGTGTTCCCCTACATGATCGTACCATTGTTTGTAGGACGAGATAAATCGGTCAAGGCGCTTGAGGAAGTGATGCAGTCCGGCAAGACCATCCTGCTAATCGCCCAGAAGGATGCGGCCCATGATGATCCGGCAGATGAGGATCTGTTCAAGATCGGAACGCTGGGCAATATCCTGCAATTATTGAAGCTGCCCGATGGTACCATCAAGGTGTTGGTTGAGGGGGGGGCGCGTGTGCAGGTCAGCGATATTTCATCCGAGGAGGAATGCCTGCGCGGGCATTTCACCATGCTGCCTGAGGCGGAAGAGGATGAGGCTGAACTGGATGCGGTTTCCCGCTCGGTGATTCAGAAATTTGAATCCTATGTGAAACTGAATAAGAAGCTACCGGCCGAGGTGATAGTGTCCGTGTCGGCGGTCGAGGAAGCAGACAAGCTGGCTGATACCATTGCAGCTCACTTGAACCTCAAGGTTGAGGACAAGCAGGCTCTGCTTGAATTGCCCAGTATTATTGCCCGGCTCGAACATCTGTATGCCCATATGGAAGACGAAATGGAGCTGTTGCAGGTGGACAAGCGTATTCGTTCGCGTGTCAAACGGCAGATGGAAAAAAGCCAGCGCGAATATTATTTGTCCGAACAGATGAAAGCGATTCAGAAAGAACTCGGCGATGAAGATGCCGAGAGCGACCTGCTCAAGTTACAGGAACAGATCGAATCGGCGGGCCTGAGCAAGGAAGCCAAGGCCAAGGCAGAAAACGAATTCAAACGCCTGAAGATGATGCCGGGTATGAGTGCCGAGGCGACGGTGGTGCGTAATTATCTGGACTGGTTGATTGATCTGCCATGGAAGAAGCGCTCGAAGGTGAGCCGCGACATCGCAGCGGCGGAAAAGGTGCTGGAATCGGATCACTATGGTCTGGAGAAGGTCAAGGAGCGCATCCTGGAACATCTGGCGGTGCTGCAGCTGGTACGTAAGATGAAAGGCCCGATCCTGTGCTTTGTTGGCCCTCCGGGCGTCGGCAAAACATCACTGGCCAAATCCATTGCTCGGGCGACGCGCAGGAAATTTGTGCGCATGAGCCTTGGCGGTGTACGTGACGAGGCCGAGATTCGCGGACATCGACGCACCTATATTGGCTCGATGCCGGGCAAGGTGCTGCAATCGATGAAGAAGGCGGGCACCAGAAATCCTCTACTCCTGTTTGATGAAATTGACAAGCTGGGCGCCGATTTTCGGGGTGATCCATCCTCTGCATTGCTTGAGGTGCTGGACCCGGAGCAGAACAACACCTTCAACGATCATTTTCTCGAAGTGGATTACGATTTATCCGAGGTGATGTTCATTACTACGGCCAACAGCCTGAATATTCCCGGCCCATTGCTTGATCGTATGGAGATTATCCGTATCTCCGGTTACACCGAGCAGGAAAAGCTGGAGATTGCGCGGCGTTACCTAGTGGCCAAACAGCTTAAACATCATGGTCTGAAGCCGGATCAGCTGGATATCGACGACAGCGCCCTGATCGAGATCATCCGCTACTACACGCGTGAAGCGGGTGTGCGCGGCTTAAGTCGCGATCTTGCCAAGCTGTGCCGCAAGGTGGCCCGTCAGCTGGTTCAATCCAAGGACAAAAAACCGGTGCATGTCGGTGCCGACGATATCGAGAAATATCTCGGCGTGCGCAAGCACATGTTCGGTCTGGCTGAGGAAGAGGATCAGATCGGCGTGGTGACAGGGTTGGCCTGGACGGAGGTCGGTGGGGAATTGCTGCAAATTGAAACCGCGCTGATGCCGGGCAAGGGCAAGCTGACGGTTACCGGTCAACTCGGTGATGTGATGCAGGAGTCCATTCAGGCAGCGTTGACCTATGTGCGTTCACGCGCCAAGCAACTGGGCCTGAAAGCTGACTTTCATCAGCATGTGGATATCCATGTGCATGTTCCCGAGGGGGCGATACCGAAGGATGGTCCCTCCGCAGGACTGGCTATGGCGACTTCCATCGTTTCGGCGCTGACCGGTATCCCTGTGAAGCGAACGGTCTGCATGACCGGCGAGATTACCTTGCGCGGCAAGGCGCTGCCGATTGGCGGACTGAAGGAGAAGCTGCTGGCGGCACATCGCGGAGGCTTGACGGATGCCATCATTCCTGTTGAGAATGCGAAGGACTTGAAGGACATTCATGATGACGTCCTGAAGGGCTTGCAGGTTCATACTGTGGCACACATGGATCAGGTGCTAGAACATGCCTTGACTCGGCTTCCGGCTGGGATGAGTATGCCCGAAAGCTTTGTGCCGGGGAGTGTCAGTGGCATTTATCTTGATGACACCGGGGCAACAGCACATTAAGGGAAAATAAAAAAAATCGGTTGACAGGACATGGGGTTGCCTACGTATAGTTCGCAGTCCATTGAATTCAGCGGGAGGAATAATGAATAAAGCAGATTTGATTAATCACGTGGCCGACTCGGCCGATCTTAGCAAGGCAGCAGCTGGTGAAGCAGTTGAGGCAGTTCTGAGCGGCATTTCGGGCGCATTGGGCAATGGCGATTCAGTCAGCCTGGTTGGTTTTGGTACTTTTTCCGTGGCTCATCGCGCAGCTCGCACTGCACGTAACCCACGTACGGGTGAGACCATTAATGTTGGTCCATCCAAGGCTCCTAAATTCAAAGCTGGCAAGGCTTTGAAAGACGCAGTCAAGTAAGAACAAGGAGGCGGCTTTGCCGCTTGCATCAACAAGGGCTGTTTTTCAGCCCTTGTTTTTTGGGCGCTTAGCTCAGCTGGGAGAGCAACGGCCTTACAAGCCGTAGGTCGCAGGTT
>CAZDJY010000072.1:0-4611 GCA_964505835.1 uncultured Zetaproteobacteria bacterium
GGGAGGTCTGAAAAACTACATCCCTGTCGTTTTTCAGTACGCAAAGGAGCACGGTTTTGCCTTTGCTTACAAAATCAAGCATTTACGCGCATGAATTTGGCAGGCCATCCATGGCCTGCACGGATGCTCTGACTTTTTCAGAGCATCCTTAGATCATGGAGTGGCAGCAAGCAAAGGCGATGCCGCTTATGCGACGCCGATAGCTTCCCGCCAGGCCAGGACCAGACGAAATGACTCATTGTCCAGATCAATAGACATGTCCCGCTTGATTTCGCTGAGCGAGGCATATGGATCGGCATCGTCCAATTCTGCCATGACCGTATCAAAATCCTCGCCGATATAGGCCGGTACATCGATATACTGACCGGCACGCACCAGAGCGATTAAATTCTTTAGTACGGTTTTTTCATTGACCCCCTGCTGCGCGGCAATTTCTCCAGACGACATGCCTTTGCGATACAATGCCAGGGTATAAGTCTGCGTTTCGTTGGCCCCCGGCCCCTTGGCAATCAGTTTAGGAATGTCTTTGCCGCCAATCTTTTCGGAGGCTGCGGCCGCCGATTTGGCATGCGCATGTATCACCTTCAGAAAGGCTTTGCCGTAGGATTCCAGTTTGTGCGGGGAAATACCGCTGATCTTGAGCATGCCGGCTTCGTCGGATGGTTTGTGTTGGCTCAGCTCGGTCAGGGTGACATCGCTGAAGATAACGTGCGGCGGTACATCTTCTTTATCCGCCACCTCTTGCCGGAGTACGACCAGTTTTTTAAACAGCACCTCATCCCGAGGGGTTCCCAGACGCTTGAACTGGCGACGGATGCCGGGTTGGTATTTGGCCAGAATAATCGGCTCGCCGCTGCCAATGCGTTCGGCTTTCTTGGTCGGGCGCATGGCGGCGCGCATGGATACATCCTGAATGAAATATCCGTGATGCACCAGTTGACGCAGGATCGAAGTCCATTCATCGGCGTTAATATCGCCACCCGAGCCGTGACATTTGAGCTTATCGTGTTTGTGCTCGCGGATGCGGGCGTTATTTGAGCCGCGCAATACGTCGACCACGTAGCCCATCCCGTGTTCACCTTTGAGTTCGCGCACGGCATCACGTACCAGTGCGGCAAGCTCCGTCGCATCGTAGGTGGACGGCGGGTCAAGACAGATATCGCAATTGCCGCATGGCTCGTCCAGCGCTTCGCCGAAATAGCCGAGCAGCACGCGGCGGCGGCAGGTCAGGGCCTCGGAGAAACCAATCATGCTGTTGAGTTTGTGCACTTCAACACGGCGCTGATCGATATTCTCGACATTTTCGATCAGGCGTCGCACCAGATTGACATCGCCGGAGCCGTACAGCAGCAGGGCTTCGGATTCGAGCCCGTCACGTCCGGCGCGCCCGGTTTCCTGATAATAGGATTCGATGCTCTTGGGCAGGTCATGATGGATCACAAATCGGACATTCGGTTTGTCCACACCCATGCCGAAAGCGATGGTGGCGACAATAACTTTCACCCGGTCGCGCAGAAAATCCTCCTGCACCTTCTCGCGGCTACGCCCCGGCATGCCGGCATGATAGGCGGCCGCGCGGATGCCATGCCGTTGGAGGTTGACCGCAAGATCCTCAACACGTTTGCGCGACAGGCAATAAATGACGCCCGAGGCATTCGGCCAACCCTCGAGAAATTGCAGGATCTGAGTCAGTGGCTGACGCTTTTCGGCCACCAGATAACGGATATTGGGGCGATCAAAGCTGGCAACGAAACGCTTGGCTTTTTCAAGGCCAAGGCGCTCGGTAATATCTTCGCGGGTATGTTCATCGGCCGTCGCGGTTAGTGCCAGCAGTGGCACATCGGGGAAAAGTTCACGCAGCTCGCCAAGACGTACATACTCGGGGCGGAAATCATGGCCCCACTGTGACACACAGTGCGCCTCATCAATGGCAAACATGGATATTTTTATTTTCTCCAGCTTTTGCAGGAATGTCTTGGACAGCAAACGTTCAGGAGCAACATAAAGCATATCGAGCTCACCGGCTTCAAAGCGCTCCAGAACATCCTTGGCGGCAGCGGCCTTCAGGGATGAGTTGTAATAGGCGGCTTTAACACCGCAGACATTCAGCGCATCCACCTGATCCTTCATCAGTGAGATCAACGGCGATACCACGATACCGGTCCCTTCCCGGATGATAGCCGGAATCTGATAGCACAGGGATTTACCGCCGCCTGTCGGCATCAGCACAAATGCATCCTTGCTCTCAAGCAGGGTGCAGACGATCTCTTCCTGCAGGGGGCGGAAGCTGTCATACCCGAATACTTCCTTGAGTATCTTGTGTGTTTGTTCTTTCATTTTCTTGGTGGCCATTATTTCTTTTCCTTACCTATGCGAGCCCGGCGATGGGGCATCTGATTGTTACAAATCGTTAAGTTGATACTCGCTTGTGGCGATTTTTGTTTTGAGCCGGTCAGAGCGGCCGGCAGCGGGGTTTGCTCCGGACAAAACAAACCGGAACAGCCTCTTCTTTTTTTATTGCACCATAAATTCTTGCATTTCGCAAGTGTTTCGTAGAACTGAAGCTGTGGTTGTTGCATGATTGGCCGATGCCGAGTGCCTCCATGAAAGGAAAACATATCCTGCTGACCCGTGCGGCAGAGCAGCTGCCGGCCCTTGCTGATGCGGTTCGGGAGCGAGGCGGTGTTCCGGTTTCCCTGCCTTGCCTGAAGGTGCGCATGTTGGTGGGTGATGTGCAACAGGCATTGACGCATATTGATGAATTTTCCGATGTGGTGTTCAGCAGTCGCAACGGTGTTCTCAGCGTGCAGCAGGCTGCGGGTGATCTCTCCCGGGTGTTGGAGGGTAAGCGTATTGCTGCTGTGGGTGGTGCTACGGCCAGGGCGCTGAGTGAGATGGGGGTGCAGGCGGATATTGTACCAGCCAATCACTCTCAGGAGGGCCTCATCGAGGCTTACAAGGAAGCCGGTATTCCGCGCGCACTGCTTTTTTTTCGTGCCAGCGAAGGGCGAGAGTTTCTGGCTCAGGCGTTGCAGTCCGAGGGTGTCCGGGTGGAGATGGTTGCGGCTTATGATACCGTGTGCCCCGACGACGATGCTTCGGATGTGATCCGGCAATTGCAGGACGGGCATATCGATGCCGTGCTGCTGGGCAGCCCCAAGGTGGCTGAATTTTACGTGCAGCGAATCGACAACAGGCTGCTTGCCGATCGTCCGGCAGTGGCGGTCATCAGTGAACAGGTCGGCATGGCCGCCATGGATGCGGGTCTGAGCGTGCAGGTTATCTCGAAACGCGCTAGTTTTGTCGACATGCTGGATGCGCTAGAGAGTTATTTTCGTGATCATTGATGACTTTGTAAAAAGTCATCAATGCGCACATGGAAGGCCGCGCAAATCAATGCTTTACGGGGTAAGTGATTGATTTATAAGGAAAGAGAAAGCCGCGCTTTTCTCTTTCCGGGGAGCAAAAAGGCCACGGATGGTCTTTTTATGACTGTATCATCATTAACACCCGCTTAAGGAGAGCAATCTATGTCTTTGCCCGATTTGACCGTTCGTCCGCGACGGCTTCGTAGTAGTCCGACCATGCGCCGCATGGTGCGCGAGACTACGTTATCCGCCGATGATTTCATTTACCCGCTGTTTGTCGATGAAACCATTAGCGAGCCGAAAGCCGTGGCCAGCATGCCCGGCGTATCACGCATCCCTCTATCCCATGTCGGCGATAAAGTGCGCGAGGTCGCGGCGCTGGGCATCCCGGGCGTGATTCTGTTCGGCATTCCGGCTGAAAAGGATGCTGTCGGCTCAGGGGCCTGGGATGCGGAAGGGGTGGTTCAGGAAGCGATTCGCGAGGCCAAAAAAGCTTCGCCGGAAACCATCGTGATCGCCGATGCTTGTTTCTGCGAATATACCGACCATGGGCATTGCGGCGTGTTGCACGGCGAGGAAGTGCATAACGATGAAACGCTGGCAAATTTGCAGAAAGAGGCTGTTTCGTATGCTCAGGCCGGGGTCGATATCGTTGCCCCGTCCGGCATGATGGACGGCATGATTGCTGCGATTCGTCAGGGCCTTGATGAAGCAGGCTTTGAAAATGTGCCGATCATGTCCTATGCGGTGAAGTATGCCTCCGGTTATTTCGGCCCGTTTCGCGATGCGGCCGATTCCACTCCCAGCTTCGGCGACCGGGCCAGTTATCAGATGGATCCGGCCAATCGCCGCGAGGCGATCAGGGAGGCCGAACTCGATGTTGCCGAGGGCGCTGATTTCCTGATGGTCAAACCTGCGCTGGCCTATATGGATATTATCCGCGAGGTCAAGGATGCCACGCATCTGCCGATGGCGGTGTACAATGTTTCCGGTGAATATGCGATGGTTAAGGCAGCAGCAGAGAAGGGCTGGATCGATGAAAAGCGCGTCGTACTGGAAACGATGCTTGGTTTCAAACGTGCCGGCGCCGATTTGATTCTGAGCTATCATGCACTGGACGTGGCGCGCTGGTTGAACGATGATAGGCAGTGATGAGCGACATCAAGGATAACGATAGCGGCAACGACAGCCAGACTGCCGAAACGCCAAAACAGCAGGCCGCACAGGATGCGCCGGCTGACAA
>CAZDJY010000072.1:4711-6887 GCA_964505835.1 uncultured Zetaproteobacteria bacterium
CGTGAACAGCAGCAGATGAATCTGCATGTTCGATTACGCTGGATTGCTGATCCGGCCGCGCGTTTGCCGCAGATGCAGCTGGCCTGGGAGGAGATTGCACTATTGCCGGGGCTTAGTGATGAGCAGCGCTCGGTAGCCGTCCGCATGCATCAATTGGCCCGTACCGATGTTGCCAAGCTGCATCAATGGCGTTTGGCTATTCGTAAATGGGCCGACACCCTGATTGTGCCTGCACATGAAGATATTTTGCCGCAGCCGGAGCATCCCTGGCTGGCCTGGATTGTTGGGCAATTTCATTTGCGTCAGGCGCCGAGCCTCGAAGCGCGTAAGCTTTCTGCTTTGCGCGAGCAATTGTTTGATGCTGCACGCCTGTTGATTCTGGAGAGCTGGCCAGCGCAGGGTGAGTGGCAGGCTCTGCGTGCTCGCTTGTTGCTTGAGGTTCGCAGCCATCAGGCTGATGCGGCAAGCCCGGTCGAACTTGGATTGCCGGATGATTTCACGGTAATTCAGAATGATATTCTGACCTTGCGCAAAACAGCGCGCGACTGGCTGGAGCAATAAGTATGCGATTTATCCTGTTATTGATCTTCGCCCTGTTGCTGAGCATTGCCCTGATTGTATTCCCCGATATTGCCGATCAGGCCCTGCGCCTGGAGGCCTTCGGTTGGGTGTTCGAGACCCGTCAGGGCGCATTTATTGTCGCCCTGCTGGCATTGTTGTTTGTGATTTGGTTGGTGCGCGCTGTGCTCAGTGCCTTGTTTGCCGGACCGGGTCATCTGTGGCGATCCCTGCGCATGGGCAGTCGCAAGCGCCGTGAACAGAATTTGCGCGAGGCGCTGGCCCAGTGGCTGGATATGCGCGGCGATATGGGTGTTCGTACACTGAAGCGTTCTCGCGGTGTGTTGCCCGACTGGCTATTGGCCATGCTCAAGGTTCTGATGACACAGGCCAAGGATCAGGCCATGCCGACCAGCGAACAGGATCCGTTGCTGACGTCTTTGACAGCGCGCATCGCCACCGCTCCAACAGCACACCCCAAGCCTGATCTGGCGACGCGTAAGGCGCATCTGGATGCATGGTTGGCTGCGCACCCGGGGGCTCCGCTGGCCATGGCGCGCATGGCGGATTTGGCCGAGGAAGAACAGGACTGGCCGAAGCTGGTTGCTCTGCTCGAAGAGGTTTGGAAGCGCGGCCACCGCTCTTCCCATGCAGTGAAGCCCCGGCTTGTACATGCCTACCTGCAAATGGCTGAGTTGGAGCCGGATGGGGCCATGCAATATTTGCGCAAGGCGCACCGTCTGATGCCCGACAATAAGCAGGCATTGCGGGCCTATGGGCAGGGTCTGGTTGCCGCGGGTGATAGCAAGGCAGCGATCCGCTTATGGCGTAGTCAACTGGAACATGAGAGCGATCTTGATCTGGCTCGCTTGTTGTTGGCCGAGTTGCGCGAGAATTCGCTGGGAACGTATCGTAAGCTGGAGCGCGCCAACGATACGGCCCTGAATGAGGCTCAGCACTGGCTGCGGGCTGAGCTTGCCCATGCCGCCAAGCTTGATGGTCTGGCCTTTGAGCAGATGCAGCATCTGGCCGATCATGGACAGGCCGATGATATTGTATCGGCCGCATGGCAGTCGATGGGTGATTGGTATCTGGAAAGCAACGAGCATGGTCAGGCTGCAATGTGCTATCGCAATGCCCTTAACCAAGGCGGAGCGAAAGCCGCTGAAGAAAAATTGGACAACGTGGAAGAAGTCGACTAATAATAAGGTAAGGACTTTAGCGGGTCTCTTGATCCGCTGGCGGCTACCGACGGGTGGCCGCCTTTTTTTTGTCGTGTGTTTGCATCATTAGGCCGATGGCTTGTCAGTCAGGCAGCCATCTGGTGAGATGTAGCCATGCTCAAGCATCCCGCACCCGAACAGGTTAGTGAGTGGCAGGCCGTGGCAGCCCCGGTAGAAGGTGGCGCTGTGTGCTTCGATGTCAGCTCCGCGCATCGCATGAGCGATGGCCGGATGATCGAGATGAACGAGCAGGGTTTTATGATTCGTTTTAACGGGAAACTTATGGCCTGGCACAATGTCTGCCCGCATGCGGGATCGCCGCTGGACTGGATTCCGGGGCAGTTTTTTTCTGAAGATGGGACCCGGCTGGTTTGTCATACCCACGGAGCGTGCTT
>CAZDJY010000073.1:0-4672 GCA_964505835.1 uncultured Zetaproteobacteria bacterium
GCCCACTTCATCAATTCGGATGGCTGGATATGGACAATGCCGAGATTGAGCCAGCGGCGTGCACCCATCTGTACCTCACCGACAAATGGAATCAGCAGGAGCATCAGTAACGCCAATACATAAACCGGCCAGCAACCCAGACCAAGCAAGCGCAAGGGCACGAAACAGAGCCCGAAAAACACCGTCAGGCCCAATGCCCAGAAACTCACCTGCCGCTGCCAGAGGCCGATATCGCCCTGATGCACGGCTGCATACAGGGTGATCAGTCCCAAACCGGCCAGGCTCAGCAGGCTGGCCAGCAATAGCCAATCGAGCTTACGCAAGGTTTTCACAGAGTCCGACTCCCGTCAGCTACTTCCACCGCTGCATTCCCAAGCCCTTCCCTCGCAGCTGCGCGAATCACTGCCGCCGCTACCGGCGCTGCGGCGCTGCCGCCGTGACCGCCATGTTCGACAAAGACAGCAAAGGCAATCTTCGGCTGCTCAAAAGGAGCATACCCCATAAACCAGGCATGATCCTTGTGGCGATCATATTCAGGTGCTTGCTTCTCTTCCTCATCGTCCTGGGACATAGCAATGACCTGGGCTGTACCGGTTTTCCCGGCCGCCTTCCAGGGTAGGCCGCGCATATGCCAATAAGCTGTACCATGCACAGTATTCACCACATCAAACATCGCATCGCGAATGCTCTGCAGATGTTCGGCTTGCACATTGACCTGATTCAGCAGCACCGTTTTGCTATCCATGCGAAGCTTCGGCTTTAACACCTTCCCACCGTTGGCTATGGCTGCCCCCAATCGGGCCATCTGCAGCGGCGTGACCGTCAGTGTGCCCTGGCCAATCGCCGTGATCATCGTTTCGCCCCTGAACCATTTCATACGCTTGTGCCCACTCGCTTGTCGTATGGCTGCCATCATATTCGGTTGGTGCGTAGGAATCGTACCTCTGGATTCGGGAGACAGTGCAATGCCGGTTTTCTGACCCAGACCCCAGCGCTCAGCCTCGTCGCTGATACTGGCCATACCAAGCTGATCGCCCAACTCGTAAAAATACACATCACAGGACTCAACCAGGGCACGATGCAAATCGATTTTTTTATGCCCTTTACGTTTCCAGCAACGCAGCTTGCGATCTGCCAATTCGATGGCGCCTTCACAGGTTGTCGTGCCTGTTGCCAGTGCAGCCCGCTGGCGCAAGCCAGCCAGTCCAGAGATCAGTTTGAAGGTTGAGGCAGGCGGATAGGCTGCCTGGGTCGCACGGTTTAGCAGGGGCTTGCGTGTGTCGTTCAACCAGGCCTGCCACTGCTCGGTTTCAAGGCCGGTAATAAAGCGGTTTGTGTTGTAGCCGGGCTTGCTGAGCAGAGCGAGTATCGCACCAGTTTCGACATCCAGAACCACGACTGCGCCTGTTCGCGTCCCCAAGGCCCTGGATGCGGCCAACTGGATATTGGCATTGACGCTCAGTTGCAGTGGTTCGCCCATCACCGGGGCTGTGCGCTTGAGAACGGAAATGCGTCGCCCGTGTGCATCCACCTCCTCCTGCTGCATGCCTAATTGCCCATGTAGGGTGGATTCGAAAGAATTCTCGACCCCGGTTCTTCCGATAAATTCGGTCGATAGATAGCCCGCTTGCACATCCCGACTGCGAGCCAGGGACAGATAGCCAATCAGATGCGACAGCGCCTCATCATACGGGTAATAGCGATAGGTTCCGGCCTGCACGTCGATACCGCTCTGATGATGCAAGCGAGCGGCAATCGGTGCGATAGTCTCCCACTGCAGTTTGTCATCCAGCAACACGGGCCTGTCCGGGCGGGAGTGTCGGATTCGCTTGCGAATCTGAGCAAGTTTTCCTTCGCTCCACTGCAGGGATGCGGCCAGTTGCTGCAGACTGTTGTCGATACTTTCAACCCGTTCAGGAATCATAATCACCTGATAGGCGATACGATTCATGGCCAGCGGTCGCCCCTTACTGTCAATAATCTCACCGCGCACCGGCAACAATGGGACAACATTGATACGATTGCGATCCGCCTGCATAGCCAGCTTCTGATGTTCCTCCCATTGCAGATGCAGGATATGAGCCGCCAGCACGGCCAGGAAAATCCCCAGCATGCCATAAAAGAAAAGGACCCGGATATCGAACCGGCGACGGATCTCAAGTTGCGAATGCATATTGCTTGGTCAACACATACCAGATTGCGATTGTCAGGCAGACGGTCAACAGCCATGCTGCCAGGCTCCACCCCCAGAGCACCATGCAGCTGCTGGCAAGCAACAGCAGCAACATTCGCTGCGGCAGGCCCTCGCCAAGGTGTTCATCCAGATAAATCAGTGCGATCGGTATGATTGCTACGGCAGGGAGGCTGGCCCACAAGGACCAGTGCAGTATCAAGTCGTGCACAGCCACCCCCGGCAAAACCCATCCCCAGTTTCCCCGATGCGCCAGCAGACTTCCGAGCAGCAACGCCAGGCCCCAGTCGGGCTGGATCATGGAGCTGGCAAAAGCCAGATTGAAACTGCTGCCCAGCCAGGCCAGCAACAAGGTAACGATGGCTGTCATGGCTGCCCATCCGCCTGAGGATCTTCCTGACCGCTTGGCTGTGCGCCTTCCATATGCGAGGCAACGGCCAACCAGTTATCGCGTTGCCAATGGGCAATCGCAACGGCATCCACTTGCGCAAACAGTTGCCCCGGCACCGGCCGGATATCGGTGATTCTCGCAACTGCAATACCGGGCGGAAACAAACCACCGGCTCCACTGGTATACAAAACGGCTCCAACGTTAGGAGCATTTTCCAGCGGCACAAAACTGATCTGCAAACGATCGCCCTGCCCGCGCACCAAAGCCGCCAGACTAGTCCCCGGAATGGTGACCGGCACGGCCATCGATGCATCCAGAATGGTGCGCACAGTAGCATGCAAGCCAGTTTGGCTTTCGACCAGCCCGACCAGCCCTTCACTTGAAACAATGACATCATCAGGTGATACGTCCTTCACCTGCAGAAGAATGCGCTGGCTCATGCTTTCAGGACTGCGGCCGCGAACCTTGGCTGCATGCCAGTGGTAGCCGGTAATACCTGAAATATCGAGGATTTTTTTCAACTGGCGATTTTCATCGCGCAGGCTTTCGGCTTCCTGAATCAGGGCTGCTTGCTGCTGCGCTCGTTTCTGCAGGCTTTCAAACCTGGCCTGTAGACTTTGTCGTTCATTAAACCAAAGGCTGAAAGATTGCCACCATTGCACCGGCGCATGCAGTGCATCCAGAGCCGGCGACGTAGCCAGCATCGTCCATGAACCGATCGGTGCCCGACTTACGGCAAACAGGACAAGCAAAACCATGATGCCAAGCAGCCAGAACCGGGAACGACGCCTGAGCATGGGCAATTACTCCTCGAAGAGAACGCCCCGCATGCGATCCAGCTCTTCCAGAACGCGTCCACTGCCGAGCACCACACAATCGAGCGGGTTTTCGGCGACCGTCACAGGCAACCCCGTTTCCTCGCGCAGCAGCTGATCCAGACCCACCAGCATCGCACCGCCCCCGGTGAGCATAATGCCCTTGTCGACAATATCAGCAGCCAGTTCAGGCGGGGTTCGTTCCAGACAGACCTTCACGCCTTCAATGATAGCATTCACGGATTCGGTCAGCGCCTCAAGAATTTCGGAGTCATCAAGAACCAGATTCTTCGGGACACCGTTAATCAGATCACGACCCTTGACCTCCATCTCCCGTCGGGCTTCCTGCGGGAAGGCGCTGCCAAGTTCCATCTTGATCTTTTCCGCCGTCGGGGCGCCAACCAGCAGGCTGTATTTACGACGCAGATGATTGATAATCGCATCATCCATTTTATCGCCGCCGACGCGCACCGAGCGCGAGTAAACAATGCCGCCATAGGAAATCACGGCGATCTCGCTGGTACCACCGCCGATATCGACCACCATCGAACCGGAAGCCTCAGTGACGGGTAGGTCTGCACCGATGGCTGCAGCCATGGGTTCTTCAATCAGGTACACCTCACGCGCTCCGGCAGACAGGGCCGACTCACGAATAGCGCGGCGCTCAACGGGTGTAGAGCCGTAGGGCACACAAATCACAATGCGTGGATGAATACCCCAGGTACGGTTGTGCACCTTGCGTATAAACTGTTTGAGCATCGCTTCAGTAACGACGAAATCGGCAATGACGCCGTCCTTCAGCGGACGAATCGCCTGAATGGTATCCGGCGTACGCCCGAGCATGCGCTTGGCATCTGTGCCGACGGCCAGGACGCGCCGGTTCTGAGGGCCGCCACTGACATTGATTGCCACCACCGACGGTTCGTTAAGAATGATACCTTCGCCGCGCACATAAATCAGCGTGTTGGCGGTGCCAAGGTCAATGGAAATATCGCGGGAAAAAAGCCCAAAAATACGTTGCAGCATGTGAAATACCTGTGCCCGAAAAAACTATTCGCACGAGCATAGTTGCTGTTCGGGATAAGGTAAAGAAATGCAGTGCATTCATGCTCGGCAAAAAGCGGGGGCCATCTTTGCGAATCGCTCAAAAGGCCGAATACATCGACAGCTCAAACTCCAGTGATATGCGCCATCACCCGGCGACGCAGATGATGCTGACGGTGCTCGTAGAGATACACCGCCTGCCATGTGCCAAGTGCCGGTGCAGCTCCCTGA
>CAZDJY010000073.1:4772-6810 GCA_964505835.1 uncultured Zetaproteobacteria bacterium
CAGCTCCCTGATTTGACGGGTGATATTGTAGAATCCGCGCCCCTGGCAGGGGATATCCAGCATATGCTGATGTTGTTTCATACGTATTCCACCCACACCGGAGCATGGTCACTGGGTCGCTCAAGCGCTCTGAAATCGGTGCTAACGCCGGCCGCCCCGGCCTGCATGGCGGGGGATGCCAAATGCAGATCAATGCGAATGCCCCAGTTGCGCCGGAACGCATTCATACGGTAATCCCACCACGAATGCAGTGGCTCGTCGGGATACAGCTCGCGTACGACATCGTACAAGCCAAGCCCCAGCAGGGAGCGGAACATTTCCCGTTCCCTGGTTGAGCACATGATCTTTTCATGCCAGCGCTGGGGATCATGGATATCGATATCAGCCGGAGCGATATTGAAATCGCCGAGCAACACCACTCGCTTATGCAGCTTGATTTCAGCCTGAAGAAAGTCATACAGCGCGGCCAGCCAGCGGAACTTGTAATCGTATTTCTCGCTGCCGACCTCCTGGCCGTTGGGAATATACACGTCGATGATACGAACACCGGCTATCGTGCATGCCAGCAGGCGCCGCTGCGGGTCATTGATCTCGGGTAAATCAGTGACACAATCATCCATCCCTGCCCGGCTGATAACAGCCACCCCGTTATAGGTTTTCTGGCCTGAATAGACCACCTGATAACCCGCCGCCTCAATCTCGGCAGCCGGGAATTTTTCGTCCGGCATCTTCGTTTCCTGCAAGGCCAGCACATCCGGTTTCTCGTTTGCCAGATACTTCAGCACATGGGGCAGGCGCACATTCAGGGAATTAACGTTCCAGGTTACGATTTTCATGGCCCATATAGTGACCCAGCCCTTGCGACGGCTCAAGGGACTCCTGTTTCCTGCAATCTTTGCCATGCTCTACTACAATGAGAGCATGAAAGAGCAACGCTATCAGTTCGATCTGTTAACCCAGCGCTTCATCGTCAATCGCTGGGACACCGAAATCGGCCGCAATGTGCACCAGCAAATTTTAGCCGCGATGAAGTCTTCGGGCGAAATCGCGCCGCTGCTGGATCATTATGTACTTGAACATGCCGACAATATTGAGCCCTACGAATATCCCATATATCCGCCGGATGCGATCGTGCCCGGCGCCTTTTGGGTGCTGGACTCAGAGGATTTGCGCGGCATTCGTTTTCATCAGGAGGACTTTTACGGCTGCACCTCGCTAACCAAGATGCAGCTGAGCCTGGCAGGCTTTTACCGCTGCAACCTGCGCTGCGCCCAACTGGGCATGAGCCGTCTGTCCTTCAGCCAATTCGAAGGTTGCGATCTGCGGGAAGCAATGCTGGCCCATGCCGAAGGCATTGACACACGCTTTTCCGATTCCGATCTGCGTCATACATGCATGCTGGGGGCAGAATTTATTGGTGCTGATCTGTCAGGCTGCGATTGTCGCGGACTTTATCTGGGCGAGGCGCACCTCAGTCAGCTGCAGCTCGATCACCGCACCCGCTTCGATATCCACCTGAAACGCACCTGGCACAATCGTAGCATGGCGCCGCGCCAGCTGGCCGATTTAAATCATAGTCTGCGAATGGCCTACCAGAGAGCCGACCTGTGGCATATTGCTGATCGCTTTCTTTACCACGAACGTACAGCCAGCAGGAAATACATCCGCTGGCCGGAGGCGACCCGGCATGCCACCCCGAAGAATATCTGGCTATGGTTGAAGGACTGGATTTGGGGCTGGACTGCCGGCTACGGCACCCGACCGGGCCGACTGGTGATGCTCGGTATATTGGTCAGCGTGATGTATGCACTGCTTTATGCAGCAGCCGGCGGCTTGGGAACGGCCGGCGCTCAGGCCCATGATTTCGTCTCAGCCTTGTATTTTTCGTTCACTACTTTTGCCACACTCGGTTATGGCGACCTCTCCTATAGTGCTGAGCATCCGTGGCTGCGCCTGCTCAGCACCACCGAGGCCTGGGCCGGTGCCATCATCATCGCCCTGTTCGTGGCTGTCATGGCCCGCAAGATGCTGCGCTAGG
>CAZDJY010000074.1:0-6783 GCA_964505835.1 uncultured Zetaproteobacteria bacterium
CACCGCATCCTGAAAATCAATCACCGCCAGCGGCAAGCCATCGGCCGGCAGCATCAGATTGCGGCTGTGATAATCCAGATGTACGGGAACAGCCGGCAATGCGGCAAGCGTCTCAAGCTTAGGTAATAGCTGCGCATGAAAGTCATTTCTCTGGGTTTGATCGATTTCAACCCCAGCAACTCTTGGCAGGTACCAGTCGAGATATAGGTTACATTCCCACTGCATGCGCGCCACATCGAATGCAACCAGCTGCACCCCGGGATCCGATTGCTGAAGCAGGTACAGTTGTCGCAGCGCATCGTTGAACATGGGCGAAGAATCGCTGCCTTTCGCCAACTCGCTTGCCCAGGTGCGATCGCCGAAATCCTCCAGCAACAGAAACCCGTCCTGCAGATTCTCCGCTTTCAGGGACGAGACCCTGAGCCCGGCCTGCTGCAACCAGTTGCGTACCGACAGAAAGGGTTTCACGTCCTCATGCTCAGGCGGCGCATCCATCAACACCCAGCAGCCGCCATCCCTTTCATGTACACGAAAATACCGGCGGAACGATGCATCGCCGGCCAGTGGGTGAATCACAAAACCCGGGGCAAGTATCTGATCCAACCAGTTGTGCATGGCCAGCTCACGGTCTGTTGCAATACCGGCTGCCATCGTCACCCTAGCCTTTATTCCTGATCAACAAGCCGGATATCTTTAGTTTGTCGCGCAGATTACGTTTGGCTTTTTCAGCATCTCCGCGGCTCTTGAACGGACCAACATAGACCCGTTGCCAGACACCTTTACCGCCCAGATCTACCGCCTCAATAAAACTGCTAAGGCCCGCAGCATGCAGACGCTGCTTAAGCGCTTGAGCATCTGAAAGGTTGCGGAATGAACCGGCCTGAACGCGGAATTCGGCTTTCGAATCGCGCTGCATTTCGCGCCCTATAATCGAAGCCAGCATCTGCGAGGAGGCCTCCTCCGCCACATGCGATGCGGTATGCCCTGTTGCTGCAGGCTGCCCCTGTGCAGACCCTGATACGGCAGAGTTTCTTTCAATCTCGCTATCTTTCATCGGTGCCGGCATAACCCGTTGATTCGGCAGGTCTTTATAAAACTGCAGTTCCCCGACCTTGCTGCTGGCATCGCGATTGGCAATTGTCTTCCATTTTTCCAACTCGCCACCAAGCTTTTCCAACTGCGTTTGCTGCTTCTCGAATCGGGCTTTCAAATTGATATATTCAGCTTCAGGAACCGTGCTTTTCGATATCGCCACCGGCTTATGGCCGGATTGCGCCTGACCCAGCCAATAACCGCCGGCAAAACACAACAACGCCACCAGCAGAATAGCCATGACAGGCATCAGTGTGCCGAGAGGTGAATGTTGCGGCGCAATCGGCGCCTCGTTATGGGCAAAATCGTGACGGGCCATAGTTCAGCGGGGCGCTACATTCGCTCCGGTGCCGAAACACCGAGTACGGCCAGGCCGTTTTGGATAACCTGACCCACAGCACATGCCAGCAGCAACCGGGCCTGAGTCAGCTCGACATCATCAGTCACCACCCGGTGCTTGTGGTAAAAGCTGTGGAAATCTGCTGCCAGCTTCATGACATAAGTCGCCACGCGATAAGGCTCCAGGCGTTCAGCTGCCTTGGCCAGCAGCTCGGGGTAGGACAGCAGGTTGGCAACCAGCCGTTGCTCCTCGGCCGCCGTCAGCACCGATACATCCACCGCATCCGGCTCGCGAATGAGCACGCCCTCTTCCGCAGCCTTGCGCAGAATAGCCTGCACCCGGGCATAGGCATACTGGACATAAAAAACCGGGTTCTCATCATTCTTTTGTTTAGCTGTTTCAAGGTCGAATTCGATCTGCCCCTCAGCCCGGCGGGTCATGAAATTAAAACGCACCGCATCCGCGCCTACCTCATCCACGACCTCACGCAGGGTTACGAAGGTTCCAGCCCGCTTGGACATGCGCACCGGCTTGCCATCGCGTGTCAGGTTCACCATCTGCACCAGCAAGACGTTTGGCTGTCCGTCACGTCCGGTCAGCGCTTTCATGGCCGCCTGCACGCGCGTGATATAACCGCCGTGATCCGCACCCCAGACATCAATCATGCGATCAAAGCCGCGCTCGTGTTTATCCATGTGGTAGGCGATATCAGCGGCAAAATAGGTTGGTGTACCATCCTGTTTGGCCAGCGGACGATCCACATCGTCGCCAAAATCGGTGGTACGGAACAACAACTGCTCCACCGGTATATAATTCTCGATTTCCTTGCCTTTCGGGGCGGGCAATGCCCCCTGATAGACCACGCCATCATTCTTCAAACGCTCTATCAACTCGGTTACGCGACCGGACTGATGCAATTGTAGTTCCGAGAAATACAGATCAAACTCAACGCCAAGCGCTGCCAGATCGCCACGGATCATTGCCATATTGGCCATCACAGCCTGACGCCCGATAATATGCAAACGTTCATCATCCGGCATAGCCAGCAGTTTCTGATAATCATGTTCGGCCAGAAGATCGCGGGCGATATCGATGACATAGTCGCCCGGGTAGGCGGATTCAGGAAATTCGATGCATTCGCCCTGCAGCTCACGCATGCGCAGCCATACCGACTCGGCCAACACGCCAATCTGATTGCCGGCATCGTTGATATAATATTCGCGCTGCACATTGCGGCCACAGACGGCCAGCAGGTTGGCCAGTGCATCACCAACGACCGCACCGCGTCCATGACCGACATGCATCGGGCCGGTCGGGTTGGCCGATACGAACTCGACATTGACCTTTTCAGCAGCAGCTGTCGCATCAATGCGACCATAAGCAGCGCCCAGTTGGACAATCTTCCTGAGCACACTGGCCTCGCTGGCCTTCTTCAAGCGGATATTGATAAAGCCCGGACCGGCAATCTCGGCGCTGTCAACAGCGTTTGGCCAGGCCACGGTTTCCAGGATAGTGGCGGCAATCGTCTGGGGTTTCTGTTTCAGCACACCGGCAAGGGGCATAGCTACATTGCAGGCATAATCGCCATGCTCAGCCACTTTCGGGCGGGTCAGCTGCACGCGCACATGCGCTGCATGCGGATGCTCCTGCAATAATGACTCGACTGCCTGCTGCAGCGCCAGTTCCAGTGCCTGCTTCACGAATGCCTCCAGGGTATATGGGCAAGGATTTGCTTATCCATGCCGAACTCGCCGCGCATCATACACATCATGCTCAATGCTGGCAGCCACTACAATAAAAACTGCTGCGCCCGCTTTGGATGATGCGCTTGACAGGCCGGTCGCAGACCGGGCACGGCAGCCCCTCGCGCCCATAGACCCTGAATGCATGCGAAAAATATCCCGGCTTGCCGTCAGCATGCACAAAATCGCTGATGCTGCTGCCGCCCGCGGCGATGGCCTCGGCCAACACCTGACGAACACACTGATGCAACTGCCCCAGACGTGGGGCGGCAATGCGCCGGGCGGCGCGGGCCGGGTGAATACCGGCCCGAAACAAGGATTCCGCCGCATAGATATTTCCCACTCCGACAACCACACGTCCGTCCATCAGCAGAGCTTTGATCGGCGCCTTCCTGCCCCGGCATCGCTCAATCAGGTAGTCACCGCTGAATTCATCGCCAAGCGGTTCCGGCCCCAAGCTGGAAAACCACGGGTGCGCTGCAACGTCCGCCCCGTCCATCAGACCGGCATAGCCGAAACGCCGGGCATCCCGGTAGATCAGTGCCTGATCGTTATCAAATGTAAAACGCACATGTTCATGCGACTGACGGGCAAGCTCGGCATCCACGACATGAAATTGGCCGGTCATACCCAGATGCCAGATCAGGCAGCGCCCATCATCGAAAGCAAATAGCAGATATTTGGCCCGCCGGGCAACATCGACAAAACGGCAGCCAGCCAGCGAAGCTAGAGGCGGCAGCGGATAACGAAGATTCTCTCGGAAGCACTGAACACGCTGAACCCGACGCTCTGTCACCAGCGCTTCCAACCCCGTACGCACGACCTCAACCTCGGGCAATTCAGGCATGTCGACCAGCCACCAAGCTGTCTTTGTTATTCATCCATTTTCTCCATTTTACTCATGTTTCCAAAGACTTGTAGAAACAAATACTTGTGCTCCAGCAAATAAAGCGAGGCGACAATATTTTCACACACATCGCAAGAAAGGGTGAATGATTGTTTATTATCATACACTTACAACAAAAACCATGTCCTTAACAAAGGGTTTTCCTGAGCTGGCCCCTGCTGTTTAATCTATCCCCGCTTGCAGGGCGCGAAAGCTGCATCCATACTAAGGCCAATGGAAACAAAATTCGATGAAGAGCCAGCACTGGATTTTGACAACCGCGAGTTCTCCTCGTTAGCTGTTTTATTCCCAGACGAACTGCATTACCTGCGCTCCATTGCCTCCGTGCTGGAGCTGGCTGCCGATGTCCCCGTGATTACCGAGGGTCAGCAGGCGCGTGAGCTTTATCTGGTGAAGTCCGGTCTGTTGATGGTGAACAAACGGCACGGCGATGAGATCTACGAGGTGGGTTCGATTACGCCCGGTGAAATCTTCGGCGAAGCTTCCATTATCTATGATGCCCCTGCCGGTGCCGAGGTGCGCACGACCGAGCCCACAGTACTTTACACCATCCCGGCCAAGGACATCAGCGAAACCCTGAAAACCAACGAAAGATTCGAGCGCTCGCTAGAACAGCTAGCCGAGCGGCGTTCAGCGGCAAGTGCTCTGGCGGTAAACCCTGTCTTCACCACCCTGCCTCAGGCCGTGCGCGAGATCGCCCTGTATAACGGCCGCTTCCTTTCCCTGAATGAGGGTGAAACCCTGATCCGCGAAGGCGATACCGATACCCGCTTCATGTATCTGGTTCTGGGCGGTGAGGCCGAAGCCTCGATGCAGCATCCGAAGGACCCGAGCAAACGCATTGTCTTTGCCCGCATATCTTCGGGTGACGAGGTAGGCGAAATATCCGTAATCACCGGGCGCGCCCATGTCGCCACGGTCACTGCATTAACGCCACTGCGGCTGATGATGATCAATAACGAATCGGTGGAAGCCTGGCGCAAGCGCCATTCCGACTTCGGCTATTCGCTGTATGCCTGTGTACAACGGAAGCTGCAACATTCGCTGGAAGCGATTCGCAACATTGTAGGAGAGGACATGGCCAAGGCCATCACCACCGATACCCTGCCGCCTCTGAGTAGCAAACATCACCCGGGAGAAACCAACAAGTAAAAACCGGCGTGCTATTCGGCCAGCCTGCGCACCAAGCCCTGAGTTGACACCACTCGGTCGATAAACAGTACCCCGTCCAGATGATCGACTTCATGTTGAATGACGCGCGCTTCGAAGCCGCTGCATTCAAGGCTGCGGCGCTGACCTTCCACATCATCAAAGCTGACCCGGATATTCTTCGCCCTCGGTACAGTGCCTACCCAATCCGGCACCGACAGGCAGCCCTCGCGGCCCAGCGCCTCACCATCAGATGCCTTGATAACCGGATTAGCCATATACAGCAGACCGTGGTTCTTGCATGGCCGCTGACTTTCCCGGCAATCCACGACAATCATGCGCTGCAATAAGCCGACCTGCGGGGCAGCAATTCCGACGCCGCCCGGTCCGGCACGCATGATTTTATCAAGCCGGGCAAAAGTATCCGCCAGTGGCGCATCAAACTGCGTTACTTTGACACTAAGTTGCCGCAACCGCTCATCCGGATGCGTAAGAATACCAGTCATCAAATTTCAGACGTAATCTGACTATAAAAGACCGTCATCAAGCTCGTGCACATCGATATCGACACCCATCCTTTCAGCCACTTTTGCCATGCCGGGCCGAATATCCTCTCCGCGACCGCCTGAGTTCACCTCCAGCGCCATCATATACACATCGCCTTTGTCGGAGGTTCGCGTGCGCGTGGAAAGATCCACCACTGATACCGACAATGCCGCCAGCGCTTCACTTACTGCATGCACAATGCCGACCTTGTCAGCCCCATGAACGGTAATCACATAGTCCGGCTCCTGCACCTCAACCGCCAGCTCATCCTCGGAGATAAGTTGCGATTGCACGGTCAGGCGGGTGCGCTGTTCCAGATCAGCGAGTGCCGCTTTCAACTCCCCCAGCCCGGCATCCTCCGGCAAGCGTACGATCAGCATCATAGTGAAACGTCCCCGCAGAGCAGTCATCGAAGAATCTTCGATATTGGCCTGCAAATGAAGCATCGCCTCGGCCACATCGCGTACAATGCCAGGTCGATCATGACCTGAAACGGATAATAATACGCTGGACATCATTCACCTCCCGCAGAGTTCAGTACATTAAACGAATGAACCGTCAGACTAACCGGCTGAAACGAAAAAGAAATACGCTGGAGAATCGATTCGCACAGAGAGATTAAAAAATAAGGGCACACAATCGCTGGCAATATCTCACCAGATTCCATCAAACGGAAAAAGATTCTCCACAACCGCAAGATCCCTTGGCATTGGGATTGTGGTAGACAAAGCCGGACGACAGCGCATCCTTCTGGAAATCCAGCTTCAATCCGTTCAGGGCTGAGGCGTATGAATCACGATCAACATACAGTTCGAAGCCCTCGAATGCCTTGACCAGATCACCGGCAGCCGGCGCATCCGTCAAATCCATCACGTATTCAAGCCCGGAACAGCCAGCCGGTCTGACGGCCAGACGCAAACCCGACTTACCCGAGTCGCTGGTCAGATTGCGAACACGTTCGATTGCTGATGGGGTTAATTCAATATTCAAGTCAAACTCCATAATTT
>CAZDJY010000075.1:0-6773 GCA_964505835.1 uncultured Zetaproteobacteria bacterium
AAAAGGCCACGGACGGCCGTTTACGACTTCATCATCATTTAAGCGGGGTTAAGCATGAGCCAATCCATTGATTCCATTCTGCACGAAGAGCGTACCTTTTTGCCTGACGATGCGTTCTCCAGGAAAGCCCGAATCAAGGCAGCCGATCTTGAGAAGCTTTATCAACAGGCCGAACAGGATTACGAAGATTTCTGGTCTGCTCGGGCACATGAGCATATCGACTGGCATTCACCCTTCACGCAGACGCTGGATGATAGTCATGCCCCGCATTTCTCATGGTTTGCCGATGGTCGGCTGAATGTTTCTTATAACTGTCTGGATCGAAACCTGACCCGGTATGGTGACAAGGTCGCCATCCAGTTTGAGGGTGAACAGGGAGATGCCCGCTCCATCACATATAGCGAACTGCATGCCGAGGTATGCACACTATCCAATGCACTGAAAGCTCAGGGCATCGGATGCGGCGACCGCGTCATCATCTATATGCCGATGATTCCTGAAGCCGTGGTAGCCATGCAGGCCTGCGCACGCATCGGAGCCATTCACTCAGTCGTTTTCGGCGGCTTTTCGGCCGAGGCTCTGCGTGATCGTATCAATGATGCCGGCGCCAGGCTGATTATCACCGCCGACGGCGGCCATCGAGGCGGCAAAATTATCGAACTCAAATCGGCGGTCGATGATGCACTGGCCAGCGGCTGCCCGACTCTGGAAAAGGTCATTGTCTTTGCCCGCACCAGGCATGATATCCCGATGCAGGCCGAACGAGATATCTGGTGGCATGATGCAATCAAGGGGATGTCTGCCGAATGCGAGCCGGAATGGATCGATTCCGAGCATCCGTTATTCTTGCTCTACACCTCCGGCTCAACCGGAAAACCAAAAGGCATTCAACATGCATCCGCTGGCTTTCTGCTGATGTCCATCCTCACCAGTCTTTGGGTGTTTGATATTCAGGACAATGATGTATTCTGGTGTACAGCCGATGTTGGCTGGATCACCGGCCATACCTATGTCGCCTACGGACCACTGGCCATCGGCGCGACACAGGTGATGTATGAAGGCGCGCCGACAGTGCCGGATGCAGGTCGCTTCTGGTCAATCTGCGAAAAACATGGCGTCTCGATTTTCTATACAGCGCCAACGGCCATCCGGGCGTTAATGCGTCTGGGCGATCAAATTCCTTCCAGCTACGATCTATCCAGCCTGCGCTTGTTGGGTACAGTCGGTGAACCGATCAACCCCGAAGCATGGATGTGGTATCACACGATTATCGGCAAGGGCCATTGCCCGATTGTCGACACCTGGTGGCAGACAGAAACCGGTGCCCACATGATCGCACCTCTGCCGGGGGTGACACCCCTAAAGCCCGGCTCCTGCACCCGCCCCCTGCCCGGCATTGCAGCAGAGATTGTTGATGAGGATGGCAATCCGGTCAGCGAAGCCGATAAAGGTGGCTACCTGGTCATCAGCAAGCCATGGCCTTCGATGCTGCGCACCATCTGGAATGACGATGATCGCTATCGTCAGACCTACTGGAGCATGTTTGACGGCCGCTATTATCTCGCCGGCGACAGCGCCCGCAGGGATGCGGACGGCAATTTCTGGATCATGGGCCGCATTGACGATGTGTTGAATGTTTCCGGCCATCGTCTCGGCACCATGGAGGTCGAATCAGCCCTTGTTGCCCATCAACAGGTAACCGAAGCTGCCGTTGTCGGCCGCTCCGATGATATAAAAGGACAGGCCATTGTCGCGTTTGTTACTGTCAAAGGGGACTCCCCGGTCGGCGATGCTGCGGCCGCCATGGCCACCGTACTGCGCAACTGGGTCAGCAAAGAAATCGGGCCGATCGCCAAGCCGGACGATATCCGCTTTGCCGATTCACTTCCAAAAACCCGTTCGGGAAAAATTATGCGCCGGATTCTGCGCAGCATCGCATCCGGGGAAGCCATTACGCAGGATATCTCGACGCTGGAAAACGAACATGTGGTTGAACAGCTGAAGGCCACTTACTAGGGATGTTCACACAAACTCATAAAACCACAGACATCGAATCCAGCCGATGAAGGTACTGCATTCATGGACAAGCGCCGCAGCATTCACATCTGCGCACGGCGGCGCCATCACTGTCGGAAACTTCGATGGTGTGCATCTTGGCCACGAGCAGGTACTGGCTGAGGTTCGTGGGCATGCACTGGATGTCGGCGGTCCTGCAGTTGCCATCACCTTCGAGCCGCATCCGCGTGCTATTTTATTCCCCGATGAAAAACCGCGTCGTCTGTGCCATCTGCACGAGCGTCTTGAATTGCTCAAACAGGCCGGCATGGACGCGGTGATGTTGCTGCATTTCAATCGGGAACTGGCCGCCTGGTCCCCGGAAACCTTCATCCGCCAGCTCCATGCATCTTTTCGCTTTAAACATATGCATGTCGGATACGACTTTGCCTTCGGGCACGGGCGTAGCGGCGATGCCGACAGCCTGCGGCTGATCGGGGAAGATCTCAATTTCACCGTAAGCGAAGCGGCCGCATTCGAGATGCACGGTGCTGTCGTGTCATCCAGCCGAATCCGCTCCAGCATCGAGGCGGCCGATTTCAAGCTGGCCGAGGAACTGCTTGGGCGCCCGTACTCCATCTCAGGCCATGTCGGACACGGTGATAAACGTGGACGGCAATTGGGCTTCCCTACTGCCAATCTCAATGTAAAGGATCTGGCCCATCCGCCGGTCGGCATTTATGCCGTGCAGGCCGAGTGTGAGGGGAATTTATGGGACGGCGCAGCCTATTTCGGCTACCGGCCGACCTTCCGCGGCCGCACACTGATGCTGGAAACGAATATCTTCGATGCTTCCCCTGATCTGTATAAAAAACGGCTGAAGGTGCATTTTATCGAACGTGTACGCGAGGATCGCGCCTTTAAATCGGCGCAGGAACTTGCTGCCCAGATAGCCCGGGATTGCGAAGTGGCACGCACCATCCTTTCTCGGCGCGACAAGCCCTGAATAATTTCATATCCTTCGCGCACTTTTTTGATAAATCAGAAATACCCGCCACCCAAGCTAAACAGAGGAGCCTGACGTGTCAGAGCAGGAAAAGTTTGATTACCGACCCACCGTATTCCTTCCCAAAACGGAATTCCCCATGCGCGGCAAGCTGCCGACGGCGGAACCTGTTCGCCTTGAGCAATGGGAAGAAGAAGGCCTCTATCAACAGATTCGCGACAAACGCGCCGGCGCCCCGAAATTTATCCTGCATGACGGTCCGCCGTACGCCAACGGTAACATCCACATCGGACATGCGGTCAACAAGGTTCTGAAGGATATCGTGGTGCGCTCCCGCACCATGATGGGCTTTGATGCACCTTACGTGCCGGGCTGGGATTGCCATGGATTACCTATCGAGCTGAAGGTCGAAGAAAAATTCAAGAAACAGAAACGTGCCAAGGAAGATATATCCGACGCTGAGTTTCGTTCCGAGTGCCGCGAATATGCGCGTGGGCAGATCGACGTGCAGCGTGAGGAGTTCAAGAGGCTGGGCGTCATCGGCGACTGGCAGAACCCCTATGTCACCATGGATTACCACTTCGAGGCCAATACGGTGCGCGAAATCGGCAAGTTCCTGGCCAATGGAGGTCTGTACAAGGGTGCCAAGCCGGTGCACTGGTGTGTCTCATGCACAACAGCTCTGGCCGAGGCGGAGGTCGAATACGACGATCATACCTCGCACTCGATCCATGTGAAATTCGCAGCCGGAGAAAACCTCAGCGATATTGATCCAAACCTGAAGGGCGAGGTGTCGGTGGTAATCTGGACGACTACGCCGTGGACGATCCCTGCAAACCTGGCTGTTTCGGTCGGCCCTGACATCGAGTATTCGGCAGTGAAAATCACAGACGCCGGGGAAAATACAAACCTGAAGGTCGGTGAGATTCTTCTTCTTGCCGAGGATTTGCGCCCCACCGTGCTGGACATGATCGGCGGCCAGGGCGATGTCGTTGCCCGCTTCGACGGTAAGCGGCTCGAGAATCGCATCTTCCGTCACCCCTATCTGGATCAGGATGCGCCGATCCTGGTCGGCGAGCATGTCACCCTCGATGCAGGTACCGGCTGTGTCCACACAGCACCCGGCCATGGCCAGGAGGATTACGAGATCGGCATGCGTTACGGCCTGAAGGTGTTTAACCCCGTCGACGATGCCGGTGTGTTTGCCCCGGCCACTCCGGTCGTGGAGGGTCACCATGTCTTCAAGGCCAACGCCGTTATGGTTGAATATCTTCAAAATTGCGGCGCGCTTCTGGCCACAAGTGAGATTCGCCATTCCTACCCGCATTGCTGGCGTTGCCACAAACCGCTGATCTTCCGCGCCACACCTCAGTGGTTCATCTCAATGGAAAAAAATGAACTGCGCAATAAGGCGCTGGCCTCGATTAAGGATACCCGCTGGATGCCTGACTGGGGTGAGAACCGTATTCGCGGCATGATCGAACAGCGGCCGGACTGGTGCGTTTCGCGGCAGCGCAACTGGGGCGTACCGATCACCGCCATTCGTTGCGGCCAGTGCGAGTCCCATGCCGTCACCACCCCTGAAGTGCTGGAGCGCATTGCACTTGCTGTGGAAGAAGCCGGCGCCGATGTCTGGTTTATGAAGGATACAGCCGATTTCCTTCCGGAGGGAGCATGCTGCCCGGATTGCGGTGCGAAAAGCTTTGAAAAAGAAACCGATATTCTCGATGTCTGGTTTGACTCCGGCTCCACCCATGCCTGTGTACTGGAGCAACGCGAGGAACTCGAAACACCGGCGGATTTGTATCTGGAAGGATCGGATCAGCATCGCGGCTGGTTTCAGTCATCTTTGCTGGAATCCATCGGCACACGCGGTGTCGCCCCGTTCAAGGGTGTTCTGACGCATGGCTTTGTCGTCGATAAAAACGGCAACAAGATGTCCAAATCGCGCGGCAATGTGATCGCACCGCAGAAGATCATCCAACAGATGGGCGCCGACATACTGCGTCTGTGGATCGCTTCGTCCGATTATTCGGCTGACATCCGAATTTCAGATGAGATCGTCAAACAGTTGGCTGAATCCTACCGCCGAATCCGCAACACCATCCGTTTCATCCTCGGTAATCTCGATGGCTTTGATGCAGAGCAGCATCATGTTCCGCTCAATGCTCGTAAGCCGATCGATCAGTGGGCCATGCACCGCCTCAGCACCCTGACACGCACCGTGGGCGAGGCTTACGAGACCTACCAGTTCCATCGCATCCACCAGGAGATTCACAACTTTTGCTCGGTTGATCTGGGCGGCTTCTATCTTGATGTCATCAAGGACCGGCTATACTGCGATGCGGCTGATTCGGAGCGCCGTGCTTCGGCCCGTGCCACATTATTTGATATTGCCGACGCACTGATTCGTCTGATCGCACCCATCCTGCCGTTCACGGCCGAGGAATCCTGGGAGTATTTTCCGGCCTCAGGGCGCGAAAGCATCCACCTGCAAACCTTCCATCCAGTCAGCGATATTGAAATCGATGAAGCCACCTGGAGCGACTTCTTTGCTATTCGCGAGCAGGTCAACACGGCACTGGATCAGGCCAAGAAGGACAAGCTTGTTGGCTCATCCATCGCCGCAGCCATTACCGCGCCAGGCCTGACATCGGAACTGGCTGATAAGCTCGGTGAAAGCTTTGAGCAACTGCTCATCGTGGCCAGAGCTGCATCCAGTGACGCGGTAAGCATCAGTCCGGCAAGCGGAACCAAATGTCCGCGCTGCTGGAACGTCGCTGAACCGGCCGAGCCGGATCATGCCATCCATCACGATCTATGCTCGCGCTGCTTCGAGGTCGTCGCCGACTGATCGCCTTTGATTACCCGACATTCCATCACCCGACATTTCATCGCCCGGCATTTTAACACCCTCAGTCACCTGCTGATGGTGTTGCCGGCCATTGCCGGCACGGTTGCATTGCTGATTCTGGCTGACGGCGACGCACGCAAACTCGTCGCTTTCTCCATTTACGGCGCCATGCTGATCCTGCTGTTCACGGCATCCAGCCTGCATCACGGCCTGTCCGAGCAAAGTAACTCGCGCCTATGGATCAAAATGGATCATATCTCCATTTATCTGATGATTGCCGGCAGCTATACGCCATTCACGCTGGTGACCCTGCAGGGCGGCTGGGGCTGGTCGATATTCGGCATCATCTGGGGCATGGCGCTGGCCGGCGTACTGCTTGATGCACTGCATCGAAAGGGAAGCCGGCATCCGCAATTGCTTCTCTACCTGGCCATGGGCTGGCTGATCCTGATCGCCATACATCCGCTTGCCTCTACGTTGGAAACGGCCGGACTTATCTGGCTTGCTGCCGGCGGCATGACCTACACCGTCGGCGTGCTGTTCTTCATTATGGATGAGCGCTGGCGCTGGGCGCACGGGGTATGGCACCTGTTCGTGATCGGCGGCGCATTGTGCCATTATATCGACATCTTGCTGTATGTTGCGTGAACGACTGTCGCGTAAACCATCCCGTGCAAATGATTCCCCTTTGCCGGGCTTGCCGATAAGCTGCCGGGCATGATTTGGATGCAAATGATGCAGAAGTCCGGCAGAAACAGATGGGGATGCTTATGGGCCTGACACGCACTCAGGCGCAAATCGCGCTGTTCGCCCTGCTGCTGGCAGCCGATCAGCTGAGCAAATGGTGGATTCAACAGCCGACGTTTCACCCGTTTTCGGTTATCGACGGCTATTTCAACATCGTGCGCGCCTACAATA
>CAZDJY010000076.1:0-2217 GCA_964505835.1 uncultured Zetaproteobacteria bacterium
TCGATAATGGAAGCATGATTGATCTCCTCGCAAAAAGTCCATCCGTGGACTTTTTTTCTTGCCGGAAAGCGAAAAGTGTGATTTTCACTTTCCTTACAAATCATTGATTTGCGCACCCGTCCATGGGTGCGATGATGACTTCTTGCGAAGTCATCATGATTAACACAAGCATAATACTTGCGCTTGCGATACGAAAGTGTCGACCTAGGCTGGCCAGCCAAATGACACCTCCCAGCTCAAGCTCGCAGCTCAATGAAGAACAGTATCGCGCCGTATTTCATCGCGGCGGGCCGCTGCTTGTGTTGGCCGGAGCGGGTTCGGGTAAAACACGGGTGATCACCGAACGCATCGCCGCTCTGGTTGAGCGAGATGTGCCTGAAAAGGCGATTACCGCCGTGACTTTTACCAACAAAGCGGCAAAAGAGATGCGCGAACGATTGAGGATGCGGCTGGGCGAAAAGGCGGATGGCCTGCGTATCTGTACGTTCCATGCACTGGGTCTGGCTATGGTACGCGAGCATGCGGCTTTGCTTGGGCGACGCACACATGTTTCGGTGTATGGCGTGGCAGAGCAAAAATCGGCTATGAAATCGGTGCTCGGCGATATGAAATTGCCGGCTGATGCCGATCAGGTGGATCGTATCCTTGCCCGCGTATCGCAGCTGAAAAACGGGCTGCTCGACGCATCAGAGAATCAATTGACGGTAATTCGTGAACGATACGATGAGCTGCTGCAGCGCATGAACGCAGTGGATTTCGATGATTTGCTTGTGCTGCCGATCAGGCTGTTGACCGAGCATGCTGATGTGCAGGCATTATGGCGCGAACGCACCCGTCATTTCCTGGTCGACGAATATCAGGATTCATCGCGCATACAGTATCAGTGGATTCAGTTGCTGGTTCCCTCCGACGGCAATCTGACGGTGGTGGGTGATGATGATCAGTCCATTTACGGCTGGCGCGGCGCCGAAGTGAAGAATCTGTTTCAATTGCAGCATGATTTTCCGTCGCTGACGGTCATCCGGCTGGAAGAGAATTACCGCTCTACAGCCTCGATTCTGCAGGCTTCCAACTCACTGATTGAGAAGAATTCGGAACGGCTCGGCAAGACGTTGCGCTCCAATATTGGACAGGGAAAGCCGGTGCGTGTCTGGGAATCACCCAACCCGGAAGAGGAAGCGCGGCGTGTGGCTGGTGATATCCGTGCCCGGCATGCCACCTCGGACGTACACTGGGACGGATTCTGCGTGCTGTACCGGGCTTCCTATCAATCGCGGGCTGTAGAACTCGCCCTGCGCGAGGCGGCAATTCCGTATCATGTCAGCGGCGGACTGTCCTTTTTTGACCGGGCGGAGATTCAGGATCTACTGGCTTATTTGCGCCTGATTTCCAATCCCGATGATGATATGGCTTTCATGCGAGCGATTGCACGGCCGCGTCGCGGTATCGGCGACAAGGCGTTGGGTGAACTCGGCGATTTTGCCATGCAACATCGCTGCTCTCTGCTGGAAGCTTGCCGTCATGATGAACTGGTCCATCGCCGCAGTGACAACCTGCGTGAATTTGGCGAACTGATTACGGCGCTGGAGTTCCAGTTTCAACATAATGAGCCGGAGGATGCCTTTGATGCAGTGCTCGATTTCACTCGTCTGGAGGCAGCGATTCGTGCCGAGGCTGAGGATGAGGAGATCGCGGAACGGCGCATGGGTAATCTGATGGAGTTGCGCCGTTGGTGGCTTGGGCAGAGTGAGAACGGTGGCAGCCTTGCCGATTTTCTACAGCATATTTTTCTGCTGGCCGATAAGGAAGACGATGATCCGTCTGCTCAGGTGCGCCTGATGACAGTGCATGCGGCCAAGGGTCTGGAATTCGATCATGTATATGTGATCGGCATGGAGGATGGAATATTCCCGCATCAGAATGCCTTGCAGGAAGATCGCATGGAAGAGGAGCGCCGGCTCATGTATGTCGCCATGACTCGGGCTCGTTTTCAGTTAACGCTAAGCTATGCCCGGGTTCGCAGCCGTTTTGGCCAGAAAGAGAAAACGGCGCCGTCGCCATTCCTGCATGAAGCCGATCAGTCGGTGCTGCGCTGGGTGGATAAGGAAGTCGATTCGGACGAGGCAAAGCAGGAGGCTCAGGATCACATGGCCGCCATGCGCAAGATGCTCGGCATCGAGTAAGCTGTCTCGCGGGTTGCCGCTCAACCGGTTGTGC
>CAZDJY010000076.1:2317-6692 GCA_964505835.1 uncultured Zetaproteobacteria bacterium
AAGATGCTCGGCATCGAGTAAGCTGTCTCGCGGGTTGCCGCTCAACCGGTTGTGCTTGGTTGATTCAAGGGATCATCCGAGGCGTTACGTTCGGAGCGATACGTCGGGCTGGCGTCAGATGCGGGCGAAGGTTCGATTCAGCTCAAGCGAACGTGTCCAGCAGGGAGCATCCTCGGGCGGTATGCTGTCCAGACGCCATTGCCAGTTGCCGTGCAAGGTGCCGGGCGTGTTAAAGCGTGCGGTGGAATCAAGCTCCAGCAAATCCTGCATCGGAATGACCGATAGTTTTGCCTTCGATGCGATGGCCGATTCGATCAGCGCCCAGGGCATATCGGCTGCTGTTGCTTCCAGTTCGGTTAGCGCATTGGCACGTGTCGTCGCATCGGTGCTCTCAAACCAGCCCATGGTGGTGTCGTTATCATGGGTGCCGGTGTAGACGACGGAATTTTCCTCGTGGTGGGCAGGCAGGTAAGGGTTGTCGGCATCGCCGCCGAATGCGAATTGCAATATCTTCATACCCGGCAGGGCAAACTTCTCGCGCAGGGCAGTGACCTCGTCAGTGATGATGCCGAGATCCTCGGCAATCAATGGCAGCGATCCAAGCTTATCCTGTAAAGCCTGCAACATCGCATCGCCGGGCGCTTTGCGCCATTCGCCGATGACGCCATCCTCACTGTTGCCCGGAATGGCCCAATAGGCTTCCAGTCCACGAAAATGGTCGATGCGCAGCATATGCATGCGATCCAGCTGTCGGCGCACGCGACGAACCCACCATGCGAATCCGTCTGCTTGCATGGTATCCCACTTATACAACGGATTGCCCCAGCGTTGACCGGTTTTGGAGAAATAGTCGGGCGGTACACCAGCCACCTCATCGCACAGGCCGATGTGATTGATGGTGAAGCTTTCCTGACTTGTCCACACATCGGCGGAATCATGTGCCACGTAGATCGGCAGATCACCAAACAATTGCACATGTTGCGATTCAGCATAGCTCTTCAAGGACTGCCATTGGCGATCAAACAGCAATTGTTCGAAGATGCATTGCCTGATCAGGTCGGCATGATCATGGTGTGCCTGCTGCATGGCTTCCGGATCGCGATCGCGCAAAGATTCCGGCCACTCCCACCAGGGTCGATCCTGGTAGACCCTCTTAAGCGCAGTGAACAGAGCGAAATCATCCAGCCATTCGGCATGGGCACGGCGAAATGCGGTGACAGTATCGGCCAGCTCGGGTTCGCTATCGACATGCTTCCAGAAACCAACTGCGGCATGAGCACGCAGCTCGGCATGAATGCTTTTCGATTCCAGTTTGTCGGCAGCCAGCCATCCGAATTTCACGCATTCGCGCAGATCAAGAAGATCAGGGTTGCCGGCAAAGGAAGACAGGCTCTCGTACGGAGATCCGTGAGCATGGGTCGGGCCCAGTGGCAGGAACTGCCAGACACTGAAGCCGGAGCTGGCCAAACGGTCAATGAATGTTCGCGCCTCAACACCCAGAACACCCTTGGTAAATGGGCCGGGAAGCGAGGTTAGATGCAGGAGAACCGCAGAGCGGCGGCGATCCAGCCAGCTAGACATGTGTAAAAGAGTGAATGCTGATCAAGAATCAGCACCGCCGCGGCGCATGGCTCCGCCGCCCTCGGCATTGCCGCCGCCCTTGGAGATTGACTCGCTGAGCGATACCGGCTGTGGCTGGCCGAGCATTTGATAAAGCTTGGCCAGGTGTTGACGGTAGAGGCGATCGAAATCGCGTACTGCAGCGCCGGGATTATAATCACCGAACCACCAGCACCAGTCCGAACCCTCGCAAATACGCAATTGTTCGGCTGCTGCCTCACGCTGCTCGGGGGCCAATGCCTCGATATGGCTGTCATAGGCTTTCTTGGCTTCGATCAACAATTCCCAGCCACGGGTCTTGGCCTTGTCGCCGATCCATGTGGACAGATTGCCGTACACCCAGGAGCCGGGAGTAAGATGCTTCAGGCGCTTGGTGGCAGGATTTTCAGCCAGATAATCGCTGAAGGTGGTGAGAGAATAATCCTCATGGTCAGCGATTGCCTGATACAGTCCTTCCAGGAAAGGCAGCCCGTTCTGGTCGAAATGTTCCCATGCGTTTTCACCGTCCATGATGATTGAGACAATCGGCGCATCCATGCCCTGGGTGCGGTGGTGGATGTCAGCCAGTTCATGCATGAAATTGGCAATCGCATCCTGGGTGCCCCAGCGGGAATATTCAAAGCCGATCAGATCGGAAAGGCGGTCATCGCGGAAGAAACAGGTAATCTCCTGCTCATCCTTGCCGACCAGCCAGGGGTGATACAGATCGCGGTTGCCCTGCTGTTCACGCAGGTTGAATTTAAGCGAGTGATGCAACACCGATTCGCCGGTCGCGGTCCATTGGAAGCCTGCCTCGCCCAGAAGTGCCAGCGTTTTCTCGGATACAGCACCTTCGGCCGGCCAGACGCCGGACGGTATATGACCGAATAATTTTTCATGGGTCTCTCGTGCCATGGCGATATGTTCCATGGCGCGCTCCCTCCCACCGGGATATGACTCATCCGGGATCAGCGCATCGGGTACTGTGGCCTGCGCCGATTTGAAATCCAGCATCAATGGAATGATCGGGTGCGCATACGGGGTGGTGGTCAGCTCAATACGACCGGCCTCAACCAATTTGCGATGTTTTTCCGGAATTTCGCTTAACAGTCCGGCAATCAGGGTGAGCAGGTCGCGACGATCCTGATAACTGAAATCACGACCCTTTTCGATCAGTCGACGAGCGACGAAATTATTACGACGTACCGTTTCGCCAAGCCAGGCCAGATGATACCAGGTGACCAGATCAGTAAAATAATTACCCCCGAGATAGGCAGTGCCATCGTGCGCCTTGGCATGCTCGGCCAGATTAAACAGACGGCTGTAGGCCGGATAACGATGCAGGTTGCGCTCGTGGTTCAGGCGGAAGCAGGTTTCCAGAAGATAATCCCGATCATGACTGGAATAGGAGCCCGTGCCATTGGCCAGAGCAGCCAGCAATGGGTCGGACAGCTCGTTAAAGACGCCGTCCAGAAACAGACGCAGACTGGTGGCATAATCTTCGATCTGGGCGGTCAGGGAAGGTACATAATTGACCACAGCCCGAGCTTGCGGATTCTGCTCCAGAATCACGGCCATGTCGGTATAGTCTTTCATGGCATGCAGATAGACCCAGGGAAGATGGTAGCAGCCTGTATCGGCTTCGCGGTAAAAGGGCTGGTGCATGTGCCAGTAAAAGACTACGGATAATGGTCGGGTCATTGTTTCTCCCTCGGATTCGGGGTTGCCGGATTTGCTGTTTTTCATGCGCTGAGACTCAAATCAGGCCGAGCAAACAGGCAGCGGCCGAGGCTTGCCCGACCGCTGCGAAATGCAAGAGTAAATAATTTTTGGATATCAGACCTCGTGCAGGTTCTGTCCCAGCATTTCAGGTGTCACAAGAACAATGCCACCCTCACTGACGTAAAAGCGCTTGGCATCTTCCTCGGCATTCTCGCCGATGACGGTGCCTTCGGGAATGATTGCACCCTTGTCGATGACGCAGCGTTTGATGCGGCAGTTCTGCTTGATTTCGACGTCCGGCAGGATGACAGACTCTTCAACCGTGGAATATGAATGCACGCGTACGCTGGAGAACAGTACGGAGCCGCGCACCGTTGAGCCGGTGATCAGACAGCCACCCGAGATGAGTGAATCCACGGCATGGCCGCGCCGTTCATCATCGTCAAAGGCGAACTTGGCCGGTGGCAATTGCTCCTGATTGGTCCAGATCGGCCAATCTTTGTCGTACATGTCCAGATCGGGGGTTACACCGGCCAGATTGATATTGGCATCCCAATAAGCATCAATGGTCCCTACATCCCGCCAGTAACCGGGAGAACCGGTGTTGGCATTCATGAAACGAAACGCGAAGGCATTATCGTGCTCGATAGCATGTGGGATCAGATCGTGGCCGAAATCATGGGTCGACGATTCATCGGCTGCATCCTCACTCAAGCGGCGGCGCAGATAGTCAGTCGAAAACACATAAATACCCATCGAAGCCAGAGCACGCGAATCATCGCCTGGCATAGGCTTGGGTTCATCCGGCTTTTCAGCAAATTCTACAATGCGATACTCATCATCAATGGCCATCACGCCGAAGGCCTTTGCTTCCTCAATATCGACCGGGATACAGCCGACGGTGATGTCAGCACCGGCAGCAGCATGCGCGGCAACCATTTTGCCGTAGTCCATCTTGTAGATGTGATCGCCAGCCAGAATGACCACGTAGTCCGGATTATAATGGCGGATGATATCGAGATTCTGATATACCGCATCAGCAGTTCCTTCATAC
>CAZDJY010000077.1:0-3819 GCA_964505835.1 uncultured Zetaproteobacteria bacterium
AAATGTCATGCCGCCAGTCTAGGAGTCTGTCGGACTTAGGCAACTGTAGCGAGAACTAGCGGGATTGAGTTGGTTTTTGCATTGCTTTGAGGCGAATAACTGGTCTATTTAACGAGAATCAAGGTAAAAATCAGCCAATATCCGTTTTTTCGCAGCAAGTTGAGCTAAGTCCGACAGACTCCTGGCACCTGCCGGCCACCATACAAACGCGGACGCTGCCCACATGAATTAGATGCGCATCCTGCACGCCTCACCTACACTGCGCCGCATGAACAGCTCAACAAATGCACTGATGAACACCTATGCCCGCTATCCGCTGACGCTTGTGCGCGGCGAGGGAAGCCGTGTCTGGGACGATGCAGGCAAGGCCTATCTTGATTTTATTTCCGGCATAGCGGTGAATACCCTGGGACATGCGCATCCAGTTCTGGCCGGGACGATTGCCGAGCAGGCCAGAACCATGCTGCACTGCTCGAATCTGTTTCATATTCCGAAACAGCAGCAACTGGCCGCCAGGCTTACAGCTCTGTCGGGGCTCGAGCGGGTGTTTTTCAGTAACTCCGGCGCCGAAGCCAATGAAGGCGCGATCAAGCTGGCGCGCAAGTATTTTTACGATCAGGGATCGAAGCGGCGCGGTATTATTTCGGCCACACAGTCCTTTCACGGACGGCTGCTTTCGACGCTGACGGCCACCGGTCAGGACAAGGTCAAAGCGGGGTTTGATCCTTTACCGCCGGGTTTTTCGCATGTGCCGTTGAACGATATCGAAGCTCTTGCGGCGGCGGCAGGCGAGGATACGGCGGCCGTGCTGCTGGAGCCCTTGCAGGGCGAAGGCGGCGTTAATCTGGCGACATCTGACTATCTGCAGGCCGTACGCAAGCTGTGCGATGAGCGCGGCATGTTGTTGATTCTTGATGAAATCCAGACCGGCATGGGGCGCACCGGTACGATGTTCGCATTTGAGCATGCCGGCATTCAGCCGGATATCCTGACGCTGGCTAAGGGGCTTGGCGGGGGCGTGCCGATCGGCGCATTGCTGGCCACGGAAAAGGTGGCCGAGTCTTTCGGGCCGGGCACGCACGGCTCAACCTTTGGCGGTAACCCTCTTTCCTGTGCAGCTGCGCTGACAGTCATCGAAACCATCGAGAAAGAAGGGCTGCTGCTCAATGTTGCCGAACGTGGCGAACAGCTGCGCGCCGGGCTGACACTGCTGGCCGGTCGCTTTGGTTGGATCAATGATGTGCGCGGCCAGGGGCTGCTGATCGGCCTGGGATGCTCGATTGAGGTGGCACCTATGATTGCCGCTTGCCGCGATGCCGGGTTGTTGGTGCTGCCGGCGGGGCCCATGGTGCTGCGTATCCTGCCGCCGTTGAATGTCAGTGCTGCCGAGATTACCGAAGCGCTGGCCATAATCGAAGACGTATTTGCCGGAGTGGATCCATGAGACATTTTATTACCTTGCTTGATATTTCGCCCGAAGAAGCGCGACATATCCTCAAACGTGCTGCCAAGATCAAGCGCAAGCTCAAACGGGGAAAACCGCACCATGTGCTGGAGGGCAAGACGCTGGGCATGATCTTCGACAAGGCCAGTACCCGCACGCGCGTCTCCTTCGAGGTCGGTATGTATCAGCTTGGCGGCCACGCCCTATTCCTGCATTCGGGCACTACCCAACTCGGTCGCGGTGAGCCGATCGAGGATTCGGCGCGCGTACTTTCAAGTATGGTGGACGGTATCACCATCCGGACCTTTGGCCATGATACGGTGCAACGCTTTGCCGAATATTCATCCGTACCGGTCATTAACGCTCTGACAGATCTGACCCATCCCTGCCAGATTCTGGCCGACGTATTCACCTTTGAGGAACAACGGGGCTCGATTGCCGGCAGGACGGTAGCCTGGGTGGGCGACGGTAATAACATGGCGCATTCGTGGATCAATGGAGCGGTATCCTTTGGTTATGACCTGAACATCGCCTGTCCGGCCGGTTATTGCCCGGACGAGAAGTTGCTGGCGGCGGCACAGGCACTGGGCGCAAACGTGCGCCTGAGCGAAGATCCTGTTGCTGCAGTCGAAGGCGCTGATCTGGTGACCACAGACGTTTGGGCTTCGATGGGGCAGGAAGCCGAACAGGCCGTGCGCGAGAAAGCATTTGCCGGTTTCATGGTGGATGAGCGGGTGATGGCGCATGCCAAACCGGATACATTGTTCATGCATTGCCTGCCGGCGCATCGTGGCGAAGAAGTTTCGGCCGCTGTGATTGACGGTCCGCAATCGGTGGTCTGGCAGGAGGCGGAAAATCGTCTGCATGCACAGAAGGCCTTGCTGGAGTTTTTGCTGACCGATAAGGATGCCGGGGCGGCATGTTAAAAACCGCGTGGCAAGCCTGCTGGCACGCGTGTAGTCTGCGCGCCCCGCTACTGGCGGGAGCCAATCTATTCGAAAGAGGTTACGCGAATGTCGCACGCTGACGTCAACAAGGCCGTACTGGCCTATTCCGGAGGGCTCGATACCTCCATTATTCTAAAATGGCTGCAGGATACCTACGATTGCGAGGTGGTCACCTTTACCGCCGATCTGGGCCAGGGCGAAGAAGTGGAAGATGCCCGCGCCAAGGCCAAGGCGGGTGGAGTTTCCTCGATCTATATCGAGGACCTGCGCGAGGATTTCGTGCGTGATTACGTGTTTCCGATGTTTCGCGCCAATGCCATTTATGAGGGCGAGTACCTGCTTGGCACCTCCATCGCCAGGCCGCTGATTGCCAAGCGCATGATCGAGATTGCCGATGCCGAAGGGGCCGATGCGGTTTCGCATGGCGCCACAGGCAAGGGCAATGATCAGGTGCGTTTCGAATTCGGCTTCTATGCCTTAAAGCCGGATGTTAAAGTGATCTCCCCGTGGCGTGAATGGGATCTGGTCAGCCGTGAGGATATGCTGAATTTTGCAGAAAAACACGGCATCCCGGTTGAGCGCAAGCGTGAGGGCTCCAAGTCGCCGTATTCGATGGATGCGAACATGCTGCATATCTCCTACGAGGGATACGATCTGGAAGACCCGTGGACCGAGCCGTCGGAGGATATGTGGCGCTGGTCGGTGTCTCCGGAACAAGCGCCGAATGAGCCGGAGTATATCGAGCTGAAATATCAGGGCGGCGATATCGTGGCTATCAATGGTCAGGCGATGAGCCCTGCCGCAGTGCTGGCCGAGTTGAACAGACTGGGGGGCAAGCATGGTATCGGTCGCATCGATATTGTCGAAAACCGATTCGTAGGCATGAAATCTCGCGGTTGTTACGAGACGCCGGGCGGCACGATCATGCTCCGGGCGCACCGGGCAATCGAATCCATCACGATGGATCGTGAGGCGGCGCATCTGAAGGATGAGTTGATGCCGCGCTACGCCAAGATGGTGTACAACGGCTTCTGGTTTGCACCTGAGCGCGTCATGTTGCAGCAGGCTATCGATGCATCGCAGGCGGTTGTCAACGGCGATGTGCGTGTGAAGCTGTACAAAGGCAACGTCGATATCGTCGGTCGTCGCTCGGATGATTCCCTGTTTGACGAGCGCCTGTGCACCTTCGAGGATGATCAGGGGGCCTATGATCAGAGGGACGCCGGCGGCTTTATCAAGCTCAACGCCTTGCGTCTGCGCATGGAAGCCCTGGCCGGCCGCAGGTTCGATTGAAACAAGATCATCGTTAGGAGATTATCATGGAATATGCAGTATCGATTCGCTGGATTCATCTGATTCTGGCCCTGTTTATGACTCTGCAGCTGGCAGTCGGGGAGTTAATGGATGTGCCGGGTGGAGAGCATTCTG
>CAZDJY010000077.1:3919-6621 GCA_964505835.1 uncultured Zetaproteobacteria bacterium
CGTTGGTTGCTGGCCGCTTCATCAGCTGCCGGGGCGAACTGGCGTATCCTGTTTCCGTGGCTGAATAAGGAAGGCCGGGAAGAACTGCTCAACGATGTGAAGACTGAGCCTGCGATGTGGATCAAGGGTGACCTGCCGGAACCGTCCGACCATGATGCCATCGCCAAGACGGTACACGGCTTGATGCTGCTGACCGCCACCGGCATGGTGTTGACGGGCGTTGCCTTGTACTTCGGCTGGAACGAACATGGTGCCCAGACTGAACTGATCGACATGGTTGGTGAGGTGCATGAGTCGCTGGCTGGCCTGATGTGGGCGCTGATCGGCGGGCACGTCTTCATGGCTCTGTTGCATCAGAAGATGGGTCACCGGATCCTGCAGAAGATGCGTCCGTTCGGCAGCCGTTAAAGGGTCGCCGAGAGCAGCTATAGAGATGTTTGTGGCGATCAACCCTGCCAACGGCGAGGAAGTCGCACGCCAGGCATTCGATGATATCGCTGCGGTTGAAGAAAAAATCAGGCGCATAGTCAGCACCCAGCAAGGCTGGCGTAGTGCCGGCGTGGAGTCGCGAGCAAAAGCCCTGCTTGCTCTGGCCGAAGGGCTGGATGCCGAGGCGGACAGCCTGGCCGAGATTGTGACTTTGGAGATGGGCAAACCGCTGGCGCAGGCGAAAGGGGAAGTCGGCAAATGTGCCATGCTTTGCCGGCATATCGCCGAACATGGCCCGAAAGAACTCACTACCCGGCATTTCCCGATGGATGAAGCGGAAGCTTCGATCTGTTTCGAACCTCTGGGTGTATTGTTCGGCATCATGCCATGGAACTTCCCGTTCTGGCAGGTTTTTCGCTTCTCCGTGCCGGCCCTGTTGGCCGGGAACGGTATCCTCATCAAACATGCCCCGAATGTGCCCGGTTGCGCCGCAGCTATGGTGCGGCTGTTTCATGCAGCCGGAATCCCGGCCTTTGAACACCTTGCCATTGATGTTGATCAGGCTGCCGATGTGATTGCCGATCCCCGTATCGCGGCTGTATCCCTGACCGGCTCGCGCCGGGCGGGCAGTACTGTTGCGGCACAGGCCGGTCGTTTTCTGAAGAAATCCGTGCTCGAGCTTGGCGGCTCGGATCCGTATCTGGTGCTGGACGATGCCGATATCGGCAGGGCTGCGGAAGTTTGTGTTGCCGGGCGACTGCTGAATGCCGGCCAGACCTGTGTTGCAGCGAAGCGCTGGATCGTAGTCGATGCCATGTACGATGCTTTCCGCGCAGCTGTCAGCGATCAGTTGTGTCAAGCCGTCGTCGGCGATCCGATGGAGGCTGCGACTACGGTCGGGCCGATGGCCAGAGAAGATTTGCGCGCCGCACTGGATGCCCAGGTTCAGGCATCCATTACGGCTGGGGCAACATGTCTGATGGGTGGCGAGGTGCCGGCTGGCCCGGGCTTCTACTATCCGGTGACCTTGCTGGAGAACGTACGCCCCGGCATGCCGGCCTTCGACGATGAGATGTTCGGCCCGGTCGCCTGTCTGATCCGAGCTCAATGTGAGCGTGATGCGATTCAACTGGCCAATCAGACGGTCTACGGACTCGGTGCCGGCGTATTTACCTCGGATGCGGCGCGCGGACAACGGGTTGCAGGGCAATTGCAGGCGGGTAATGTAGCCATCAACGATTTCGTCAAATCCGATCCGCGCCTGCCGTTCGGCGGCATCAAACAGAGCGGTTACGGGCGCGAGCTGTCCGCCTTCGGTATGCACGAATTCGTGAATATCAAGAGTGTGGTGGCGAAGAGGTGATGAGCAATCTGATGGATCGGCATGGACATTGAATTGAACGGCTTGGTGGATGCTTTCAAGGCGCTTGGGGATCCTGTTCGTCTGCGCCTGTTTTATCTTTTGTCGCTCAGGGATGAGTTATGCGTTTGTCACCTGACAGAAGCGCTGGAGCTGCCGCAAAGCACGGTTTCACGCCATCTGGGCGTATTGCGTCATACAGGTCTCGTGTCTACCCGGCGCGATGGCAAATGGATGCATTATCGTTTGAGCGAAGGGCTTGCTGGCCGTCTCTCCGATCTCATCCGCGCTCATCATGATCCTTTGCATTCAGCTGATGCGAAGCGCCTGGACGACGTTCTTTCCGCTTGTCGGTGAGCCCTGCTTTCTTGCTTTTCTGCCAGCAGGCGCATCTGAATGCACAACGATAACCTGTTCGAAGGGATTCCGGAGTCGCTGCCGGAAGAAATCACCGACACCCTCCTGAATGCTGATGGCGTTCGTATTGAGCGCATTGTCTCGCATGGTCAGGCATCGCCAGATGGCTTCTGGTACGATCAGGATGAGCATGAATGGGTGCTGCTGCTGGCCGGGGAGGCCTGTTTGCAAATTGATGATGAGCGTATCGATGGCGAGCGAGCTTCCCGCAGGCTCAGGCCCGGAGATTTCCTTTTTCTTCCGGCTGGCCAGAGGCACCGGGTCGCATGGACCGCTTCCGATCGCGCCACTATCTGGCTGGGCGTGTTTTTTCGCTAGAGATCTGTCTTATTTACATATCCGCATAAACAGATGTATAATGCGCGCATTCAGGAGGTGCGCCATGAGCGAATCCGTTTCCGCCAGCAAATCGATGGGGCTGTTTGCGCGTTATCTGACCCTTTGGGTGTTTCTCTGTATTGTCACCGGTATCGGCCTCGGCAATGTCATGCCGGGC
>CAZDJY010000078.1:0-6605 GCA_964505835.1 uncultured Zetaproteobacteria bacterium
ACAAGGAGAAAACATGGACTCTATCGATATTCAGGCTCTATTGAGCGATTACGTCATTCCGTGGGGCATCAACATCGGCATGGCACTGGCGATCTTCATCATCGGTCGCTGGATTGTCGGCATCCTCACCCGCTTTGCCGGCAAGCTGCTTGAAAAGGCCGGCACCGACAGCATGCTGGTTGGTTTTACCTCCTCCATTCTCAATGCTGTGCTGCTGCTGTTCGTTGTTATTGCAGCCCTTAATGAACTCGGCGTCGATACCACCTCATTTATCGCCCTGATCGGTGCGGCAGGTCTGGCCGTCGGTCTGGCATTGCAGGGATCGCTGCAGAATTTTGCCTCGGGCGTGTTACTGATCATCTTCCGGCCTTTCAGGGTCGGCGATTTCGTCGAGGCTGGAGGCTCCAGCGGCACCGTGCTGGAAATCGGCATCTTCGCCACCACCATGAAAACTGGCGACAACCGCATCATTATCGTACCCAACGGTTCCATCTATGGAGGTACGATTACCAATAACTCGGCTCAGGATACGCGTCGCATCGACATGGTGTTCGGCATCGGCTACGACGATGATATCAAGAAGGCCAAGGAAATCCTGCAGTCGATCCTGACCGCTGACGAACGCATTCTGAAAGAGCCGGCACCGCTTGTGGCCGTGGCCGAGCTGGCCGATTCGAGTGTAAACTTCAATGTTCGGCCATGGGTGAATTCCGGCGATTACTGGGGTGTACTGTATGATGTAACCGAGAAGGTGAAGCTTGCCTTTGACGAAGCCGGTATTTCAATTCCATACCCGCAGATGGATGTACATCTCAGCAAACCGGAAGAGGCCTGAGCACTTCATTCTGCTGATTCCTTAATCCGGACTATTCATGAATCGCCGTGATGATGATGCCGGATATTTGCTTGCAACGGATTCTGAGGAAGAAGTCCGTAGCAGTGCCTACGCACGACTGACAAGGTGAATGCGCTTGCGCAGAGAAAGTGCCCTGGGGTACGAAGGATTCGTTGCGGGCAAATGAACAAGTCAGGGCGCGGCAGCATTTATGAATAGACCGGGTTAAATGCCAACAGGCGGAGCAATCGCTCCGCCTGTTTTGTTTTCACAGCCCTTTAAGGAAGGTCTGACTTTTTCAGAACATCCTAATTTTTTGAGTCATCAGCCTGCCTGTGCATCGGGCAAGCGTGCCCGATACCGTACCGGCATTGCCCCGGCGGTGTATTCGAGCAGCATGGCTCGCAGTCCTTGCACTGCTTCAGAGCCTTCAGAAGGCCGATCACCCGGGCTGGATGGAACGGTTTGCCGATCACGGCGCACAACTCTCCATCAATCTCCGAGATATCCTCTGGCGTGCCGGAAATTAAAACGACCTTCTGCTCCGGCGAGCGTTCGTGAATATAGCGCACCAGACTGATGCCATTCATACCCGGCATCAGAATATCGGAGAGTACGGCGATCGGGGCTTCGTAGGAGGGGGATGAGAAGTAGGCGGCATAGTCGTCGGCGCTGGCAAAGGTTTTAACCCCATAGCCTTCCTGAGCAATAATCTCGCGCATCAAATCGCGGATAATGGCCTCATCATCAATAACATCGAAGTGCATAGCTGCCCTCGCATAAAACCATTATAGCAGATATTCGGCCTGCAAACGCGGTTAGTGGTTTGTTTCTCAGTCTTACGTTTATCCTCGACCTTAAAAGGCCACGGACGGCCTTTTTACGACTTCATCATTTGTCAGCCGTCGAATTTTCATCCAGCACCCTGCGAAAAGCATCCACGTCGGTAACCGGCAGCCGACATTGGAAATTTTCGCACACGTAGGCCGTCACCTTGCCATCGATAGCCTTCTGTCCGTCGGTGTAGGGTGCCAGTTCGGTCAGCCCTTCCCCCTGCCACAAGACAACGCGATTGGGGCGAAAGCGACTGCGCAGCAAGGCCAGCATGTCACCCGCCGCCGGGCTGTGCCGATCCCCGGCAAGGACAATCTCCTGCGCCGGATATTCGGCCAGCAACACGGCTGAAAGCATATGCGTCACGCCCGAGGGCGCTTGTCCGGCAATCCCGGCAAAATGAGAGGCCACGGCGGCAGCCTCTTTTTCCAGATTTGCGTCGCCGGTCAGCCGGGCAAGCCTGAGCAGATTATGCATAGCCATGGCATTGCCAGACGGCAGAGCCCCGTCGAACACCTCCATCGGCCGGGCAATCAACCCGTTATCCCCCTGACTCATATAAAAGCCGCCGTCCCCGGCCTTGAATCGCTTCAGCATCTCACCGTTCAGTCGCACGGCCTCGGCCAGCCAGCGACTATCGAGGCTCGACTCGTACAACTCACTCAGCCCCCAGACCATGGCGGCATAATCATCAAGATGTCCGGCAATGGCTGCCTGCCCCTGATGCCAGCGATGCAACAGCCCTTCACTGGTCTGCAAATGCTTCAGCACAAACTCGGCGGCTTGCCCGGCTGCATCCAGCATCCGCCGGTCATCGAGGATGCGCCCGGCCATAGCCAGAGCGGCAATAGTCAGGCCGTTCCAGTCGGTCAGCACCTTCTCGTCGCGGAACGGGCGCACCCGCTTTTCGCGTGCCGCCAGCAGTCTACCCCGGGCCTTGGTTATCAATTCACCGGCAACCGCATCCGTCTTCCGATACAGGATATTCTCACCCGTAAGCCGCCCGCTTGCCTGATCCAGAAAGTTGCCATCCTTGTGCACGCCGTAAGCTTCAATAAAGGCATCGGCATCCTTGTCCAGCATATCGCGTATCTCTGCCTCGCTCCAGACATAGAACTTGCCCTCAACACCCTCCGAATCAGCATCCTCAGCAGCATAAAAGCCGCCGGCATCATCCTGCATATCACGCAGCAGATAGGTGGTGATCGAACGCGCCGTATCGGCAAACGAGGCCTCGCCTGTTGCCTGCCAGGCTTCAGCATAGGCCATCAGGAGCATGGCCTGATCATGCAGCATTTTCTCAAAATGCGGCAGTAGCCATTCAGCATCGGTGGAATAGCGATGGAAGCCGCCGCCCAGCTGATCATGGATACCGCCGCGCTGCATTGCCAATAAGGTCTGGCGCACCATCGACGTCGCTTCCGGCTTGTCCTTCAACTGAGCATAGCGCAACAGGAACAATAGCCGGTGCGGACTGGGAAACTTCGGCGCCGGGCCGAAACCGCCCAGCTGCGCATCGTAGGAATCGACCAACTGCCGGAAGGCGGCATCCACGGCTCCGCTATCCACTTTGCCCGGTGCGGCCATAGCTACGTTCTGACGCACAGCCCTGGTCAGCGAGATCGCCGTCTGGCCGATGCGCTGACGATCTTTCTGCCACAATTCCGACACGCGCTCCGCCAGTTCAATGATGCCCATGCGTCCGAAGCGCGAGTGCTTGGGCAGATAGGTGGCGGCATAGAACGGCTGCTTATCGGGCGTCAGTAGCACATTCAACGGCCAGCCGCCGCTGCCGTTTAAGGTCTGGGCGGCCTGCATATAGATGGCATCGATATCCGGGCGCTCTTCGCGATCCACCTTGATAGCGATGAACGCCTTGTTCAGCGCCGCGCCCACTTCCGGATCGGAAAAGGACTCCTCCTCCATCACATGACACCAGTGGCAGGTCGAATAGCCGATGGAAAGAAGCACAGGCTTGTCCTGCAGCCGTGCCAAAGCAAAGGCCTCCTCACTCCACGGATACCAGTCCACCGGATTATGGGCGTGCTGTTGCAGATAAGGGCTGGATTCATGCTGCAGATGATTCGCCGGTTTGGCGGATTGCTTCGTCATGACTACCTCCGTAGCCGCTGCGACCTGAATATCGAAAAAGCGCATATTGATAAACCGGATGCCGACCGCTTCAATGGAAACAAGCTGCAGCCAAACAAGGGCGAGAGAAAAAACTTTAAGCCGGACGGACAGCAAACGATAAACCTTCCCCCGGCTCATCGCCCACGCAGATCACACAATGCCAGACACAGGATTCCAGATCGCGTTGCGGCATCAGCAGCACATCGCCGGCTTCCAGCAGATGTGCATAGCTCCGCTCGACGAGATAGCCGATAAAAGCCGGCGATCGATCCATGACCGCCTCCACCAGCTCGTGATCGGGCTCTTCCATATAGGCAGCCAGATCTTCACGTTTGTGAACCAGCTCCGCCAGCTGATCGCGATCAGCCTGTTTGGGCAAAAGCTCCGCCAACGCATCCTGATTCGATGCGTCCGAGACAAATGCCGCAAGCTCATCCATCAAACGCGGTTTCGCCAACGCCAGCCAGAAGGTGGCGCCGGAGAGTTGCGCATAAACCACCCCGGCATGGCCGCGCTCGACATCATGATGCATCTGCGCTCCGCCATTGGGGGCATTGAAATAAACGATGCGCTCGACAAAGGCAGGCTCGGCATCCAGCAGATGGCGAAGATGGGGCAACAGTGATGTATTCTCGGTCAATGCCCTGGATTCGGGGAATACCGCATCACACAGTGCCCCGGCCCATTGCTGACGCTCAGGATCGGCAGCCACATCCTCGAAGCCTTCCATGCCGAAGGAGAAGCGAAAGCGCAGGCTGGCATCCTCATCATGAAAGGACAGCCATGAAGCCTTGCACCATAAGGCCTCCGCCAACAATTCCCCGTCCTTTTCGACATCGAAATACAGCTTTTCAATAGCCTGCTCGTCGTGTTCCTCTCCGGACACCGAGACCAGCGGAAAGGATTGCAGCTGTTGCCGATAAGCCGGAGCTTCCAGCAAATCGGCCACATCCTCGCCGGCCAACGTCTGTTCCATCAAAGTATGGGCCTTGCGGATTTCATCATCTACAGCGCTGCAATCAATCAGCCCCGGCAACATGATGGCCTGATCGCTGTGCCATGCCTCGCTTATGCTCTGCTCATCCGGCATCGGCGGGCGCGCATTCTGGCACACCCAGCCCAGCTGCCAGCCACGCCGCTGCAAACAGATGCCATCGTCCAGAGGCGAAATGGAATGTTCAATCATCAGCAGATACCGGCCCGGCAGCCGCAATCTCGGGACTAACATCGGCGCGAAATTGCTCGAATGCCGCATCGAATGAGCCAGCCAGTTCGATAGCCCTGGCGCGATAGGCTTCGCCATCCGACCATGTGGAGGCAGGGTCGAGCAGCTTCGCTTCCACGCCGGGGCATGACTCCGGAATTGCCAGGCCAAAGATATCGTCGGTGCGATAGCTGACCGTATTCAACTCACCGTTCAGAGCCCCGTTCAGCAGTGCGCGCGTCACATCGATATCCATGCGCTCGCCAACCCCGTAAGGGCCGCCGCTCCAGCCGGTATTGAGCAACCAGCAATTAACCTGATCGGCTCGAATCTTCTCGCCCAACATGTGGGCATAAACGGAAGGATTACGAGCCATGAACGGTGCCCCGAAACAAGGACTAAAGGTGGCCTGCGGTTCGGTGATACCGGCCTCGGTGCCCGCCACCTTGGCCGTATAGCCGAGCAGAAAATAATACATGGCCTGCTCGGGCCGCAATCTGGAAATCGGAGGCAACACGCCGAAGGCATCGGCGGTGAGCATAACGATATTCTTCGGCTGGCCGCCGACACCCGGATAGATTGCATTCGGGATTGCCTGAACCGGGTAAGCAGCGCGTGTGTTCTCGGTCAGGCTGGCATCGGAAAAATCGACATGCCTCGAATGAATATCAATGGCGACATTCTCAAGGATGGTGCCGAAGCGCTTGGTCGCCGCATAGATCATCGGTTCCTTTTCTTCTGACAGATCCACGACCTTGGCATAACAGCCGCCCTCGAAATTGAACACATCATGGCTGCTCCAGCCGTGCTCATCGTCGCCGATCAACTTGCGCGTCGGATCAGAAGACAGCGTGGTTTTGCCTGTGCCGGAAAGGCCAAAGAAGATCGCCACATCGCCGTTGTCGCCCATATTGGCTGAGGCATGCATGGGCAGCACATCCTCCTCCGGCAACAGATAATTCATAATCGTGAAGATCGATTTCTTGATCTCGCCGGCATAGGCGGTGCCGCCGATCAACGCGATACGACGCGCCATATGCAGGATCACAAAGGCCTCGGAATGGGTGCCGTCCTGACTCGGCATGGCATGGAAATGCGGCACATGGATAACGGTGAATTCAGGCTCGTTCGGTTCGATATCGCGGTCAAGATCGACCGGGCGTACGAACATCGTGCGGGCAAACAGGGCATGCCATGCATCCTGGGTGATCACGCGTACAGGTTTCTCGTACTGCGAATCCGCCCCGACCAGACAATCCTCGACATAGACCTGCTGCCCTTCCAGATAGCGGCATACCCGATGATACAGCGCATCGAAGTGATCCTCGGAGATGGCGCGGTTAAAATCGCCCCACCAGACATGATCGTGGCTGCTCGGCTCATCGACAATGAACTTGTCTTTCACCGCCCGACCGGTGAAATAGCCTGTACGCACGACCAACGCCCCCATGTGCGCCAGATGCCCCTCGCGATTGCGAATCGCATGCTCGTAGAGACGCGGCGTCGGCAGATCCCAGTACACATCCTCAAGATTGCTCAGGCCCAGTTCTTGCAGGGCCCCGGTGATCTGTTCGTTGTATGGCATGATAACCTCAAAAA
>CAZDJY010000079.1:0-6552 GCA_964505835.1 uncultured Zetaproteobacteria bacterium
TGTGGGAGCGAAGCGAGACCCGTTTCCTGAACAAGGCGTTGCAGATTATTGGCGATATGATCGTCGCTGTCTCCAAGTCCTGCCCCGAAATTCAGCGAATCAAATGGCTTGGGGCTGATGCCGCCGGTTCGTTTGGTAAAGCAGCCCAGAACCCCGTGCTGGTGGAACAAATCCGAATAAATCAGATCATGATCATCCATAGTTCTGCTGCAGAGCAGCTGCAAGCTCTCGGAGGTCATCAGGAAGCGGGGCACGGATATGAATATCCTGTTGCGTGACCGGATGCACAAAGGCCAATAGCTCGGCATGCAGGGCCTGACGATGTAGTCCGCCAATGACCGAGCGACTTGGCTCGGGGATATCCTTTCCGGGATGATAATTACGGGCATACACAGGGTCGCCGAGGATTGGCAAGCGCTCATGTGACAGGTGCACGCGAATCTGATGGGTGCGCCCGGTATGCAGGGTGAGGCGCAACTGACTGAACGGGCCGAAGAAGTGTTCGACTTCGGCGTCGGTAATTGCTTCCTTGCCCATAGGGTGAACGGCCATTTTTTGACGATGTTGCGGATGTCGGGAAATGGGTAGCTCAATGCGCTGGTTCTTCCAGCGTGGGGCGCCGCGGCACCATGCCATATATTGTCGGGTCAGATTGTGGCCGGCAAACATCTCACTTAAGCCAATATGGGTAGCCTCGGTCTTGGCCACGACGATGCTGCCCGAGGTGTCTTTGTCCAGACGGTGCACGATACCTGGACGCTCGATGCCATTAATGCCGGGCAGGTTTGGGCAGTGGTGCAGCAGGGCATGCACCAGCGTGCCTCGTTCATGCCCGTGCGATGGATGTACAACCATGCCGGCTGGCTTGTTGATAATGATCAGATGTTCGTCTTCAAACAGGATATGGAGTGGGATATCCTCGGCTTCCAGGCTTAGCGGTTTGCTTTCCGGTAAGGTGATAAGGAATTGGTCCCCTTCAAACACCTTGTCCGATGCCTGTAAACGACAAGCCTTGCTTCCTTCAATCATGCCAGCATTCAGCCGGCTGACATGGCCCTCTCGCAATAATAGCTGGATACGGCTGCGGCTGAGCTTTGTCGAAGAAGCCAGCACAGCATCCAACCTTTTGCCCGATAATTTGCGCTCAACGCTGATGCTCAGAGATTCGGACGGGGTCAATGTGCTTAGGCTGGTTCAGCCGACGTCGGAGATTGATCTGCCTTGGCCACAGGGGATGCATCCTTGTTTCCTGCAGCATCAGAAGTCGGTGATTTATTAGCCTGACTCTGCTGTTCTCCACCGGCTGTCGATGATGCCCCGTTAGGGCGGCGGCGACGGCGGCGACGGCGACGGGTTGGTGTATCACCATTACCCTCGTTGTTTCCGGCGTCAGTATTCTTTTCAGCTTGCGCTCCGGCTTTAGCAGTTTCCTTCTTCGGATCACTGGCCTTGTTATCAGCTCCGACTCCGGCATCTGATGCGGCGCCATTCTTCTTGCGGTTCCGGCGGCGGCGTTTCGGCTTACTATCTGAAGTGGGCTCCTGATTTGCGCTTGCTTCAGCATTTTCAACGGCCTTGGTTTCCTTGTCTGCCTGGGTGGTTTTGCCCCGGCGACGATTGCGACCACCGCGACTGCGACGTTTTTTGCCTTCGGCTTTTTTCTTTAAGCGTTCTTCCTCTTCCTTCTGACGGGCAATCTTCTCACGTCGCTTCTGGCCGGTCAGAACATCGAGTATGGCCTTGATCGGGCTGGTCTTAGTCTCTTTCTTCTCTGGCACGGCCCTTGGTACACCAACCACAGGATTCACCGGCTTGAGTTTTCGGCCGGTTCTCACCGGGCGCTTGTTCTTGTTGGTGTCTTCCAGCACCTCGACACGCTGTTGATTGTTTTCATTCCACTGCCTCTCGATGCGATAGTGGGGGATGTCCAGATCCGGGCGAATTTGCAGTGTGATTTGCACATCGTAGTTTTCCTCAATGCGAGCTATATAATCACGCTTGTTGTTCATCAGGTATTCGCCGGTATCCGATGGTACCTGAACCACCAGCGTCGGCTTCTTGCCGGCTTCGGCCAGATCTTCCATGCGCGTGAGCATCTGCAGGGCCATGGCCTCAACCGTGCGGATGAATCCGCGTCCCTGACAGCGCGGGCAGACCTCGGTTGTGGATTCGTGCACGGACGGATGCAATCGCTGGCGTGACATTTCCAGCAGGCCGAAGCGGGAAATGCGGGCGAACTGGATGCGTGCCTTATCTCTCTTACAGGCTGCACGCAGGGTTTCTTCGACCTGCTGGCCGTGTTTGCGGTTCACCATATCGATGAAGTCAATGACGATGAGTCCGCCGATATCCCGGATGCGCAACTGACGGGCAATCTCTTCAGCAGCCTCCAGGTTAATAGCCAGAGCTGTATCATTGATGTGCTTGCCCTTGGTCGCACGCGATGAGTTGATATCGATTGAGGTCAGTGCCTCGGTCGGGTCAATGACGATCGAGCCGCCTGAGGACAGGCGCACCTCGTGATCATGAATCTCTTCACACTGGGATTCCACGCCGTGTTGACGGAACAACGGCTTCTTACCGCGATACAATTTGACCAGTTTTTCCTTACCGGGCAGTACAGCATGCACGAATTCCTTGGTCTGCGTATACAGATCATGATTATCAACCCAGATTTCCTCGATATCATCGCTGAAGTGATCGCGGATGGCGCGTGTCGACAGATTACTTTCCAGGTAGATTAAGGCAGGGGAAGGAGTGGTTTCGCTTTTGATGCGAATCTCATCCCACAGGCGGCGCAGATACTGGTAATCGCGTTGTAAAGCCTCTAGGCGTTGATCCTTGCCTGCGGTGCGCACGATCAGGCCCATATCTTCGGGGACCTCAAGGTGTGACAGGATTTCTTTCATTGAGCGGCGATCTTCATCGGATAATTTGCGTGAGATGCCTCCACGGCTGGTATTGGGGCTGAGTACAAGATATCGGCCAGCCAGTGATATCTGTGTCGTGAGTGCAGCGCCCTTGTTGCCGCGCTCTTCCTTGACGACCTGCACCAGGATTTCCTGCTTGGCTTGCAGCACATCCTGAATGTTGAGCTTGCGGGAGTCGGCATTCTTGTCTGCGCCTTCTTTCCAGTAATCGGGATGGATTTCGTTGAGCGGCAGAAATCCCTGACGGGTGGCGCCGTATTCGACAAAGGCAGCTTGCAGGCTCGCCTCAACCTTGGTGACGCGGCCCCGATAGATATTACTTTTTGTTTGTACCTTGTGCGCCGATTCGATATCCAGTTCGTGCAGATATCCCTCTTCGACAATGGCGACACGACTTTGTTCCTCGTGTACTGCATTAATAAGCATGAATTTTTTGGCCATGCCAACTTCCTTTGGCATTTCGGACTTGTAAAATGGGCGCACCAAGGGTGCCAATACAGCTCAGACTCTGCGGTCTTAAGGCTGCTGATGTGACTGATAAGCGAGTGCCTGAGGTGATCAATCGAGCAAAACAACAGGATTGGTATCCTGCACAAACCGCTCAAGTCAGGGCAACGCCTAATAAGCCAACGCCAAATTTATGGGCTGTGCCGGAAATCAATCGGGCTACAGCTCAAGTCATGAAACGCATTTTATTTATGCAGGCTCAACATGCGGTACACCCCATCGACGATGCCAATTCGAGTTGATCCCCGTATGGCTTACGGCAAAAACAGACCTCGGAACAAACCTTGATCCAGCCCCCGACAGTTCGCTCAGAAGCTGGGATTTCCGATGGCAAAACACTATCATTGCATCGTTTTATTGCGTCACTATGTGGTGCAGGGAACATGGAGCTCGCTGCATAGTGCCCATGAGACTAGCCGAAAGGACAGGGTGATGGCAAGAATAGACTTGGAAACCGGCCTGTTACGCATTGATGGCGATGAAGACGGCAGCCGTTTGGACAGGGCGTTAATCCGTCAGATCGGCGCCGAGCAGCGTAGCCTGATCATGCGCCTGATTCGCAAGGGAAATGTACGCATCAACCGTAAGCGGGCCAAGCCCGATACACGGCTGCATGCCGGCGATGAGATATTCCTGCCGGCCAGTTTGCGTCAGCCTGTGGAATCGTCACCTCCGAATGATGGCATTCCTGCTGTTTTGATGCGGCATGTCGAGTCCCTTACGATTTTGTATGAGGATAACGACCTGCTCGCGGTCTACAAGCCGGGCGGCATGGTGGTACACAGCGGCAGCGGTTACGAATCAGGGCTGATCGAAGCATTGAAGGAATTACGCCAGTTGCCCGATCTGCGTCTGGCTCACCGGCTGGATCGCGATACCTCGGGCATATTGCTGATGGCCAAACATCTTGCCGCCCTGCGTGAGTTGACCGCCTCGTTTCGCGAGCGCGACATGCAGAAGACCTATTTTGCCCTGATTGCCGGACACCCTTATGCCCATGCCGGGCGTATGCAGTCCAGGCTTAGCAAGGGTGTTTTGCATGGCGGCGAGCGCGTGGTTGTGGATGACGAGGATGGCAAGGAATCCATCACCGATTATCAGGTGATGATGCATTTGGAGCGGGGCGGGTATGCATATGCAATGGTGGCGCTGACTCCCCATTCCGGTCGCACGCATCAGCTTCGCGTGCAACTGGCCGAGGAAGGGCATGCGATCCTCGGCGACGGCAAATACGGCGAGCGCGCCGATAATCAGGCGTTTAGGAAGCTGGGTGGCAAGGGCCTGGCGCTACATGCATGGAGGCTCAGGTTCATGCATCCCGTTGAGGGCCGGCAAATGGACCTACGGGCAAATTTCCCTGATTTATGGCTCCCATTGATCAAGGGGAACATGTAGTACGAACGCGAAGCCTGGAATGCCGCTGTGGTCAGAACTCTTCAGGAAGAGACCTATGACTGTTGGATGCCGGCCAGGAACCAGGTTGGATCCTCGGCATTCGGATCGTGCTGAAAGATCCAGGTTTCATGAATCTCTCCACTTTGATCACTGCTCGGCTTATCCCCATTATCTAATGTTTGCTCGCGTAGCATAGCGGTGAAATCCACAGCGGCCCACTCCAGATCGGATTCGATCCAGCTGTCGGACAACTGCGCATCCAGGGTGGCGACCTCGGTGTGATTGCGTCCGCTGTCAGTCATATCCCGTTCAATTTTTTCAGCAACCTCAGGTGTGCAGAATTGCCGTATATCATCCATATCCTGCGCATCCCAGGCCGTTTGCATACGCAAAAAAATGTCGCGAGCCGCTTTCAGGAAATGCTTCTCATTGATATTCGGGCGCAACATCTTGCCAGCCGGCTGTTGCATATCGTGTCCAAAACCACGCGCCCCGTGTTGTCCGCCGGCGAAGGCTATGGACCCGGATTCCGCCTTGCGGCGCAGAAACCATATTAGCAGCGCAATCAGCGTGCCAATGACAATTATATCGAAGAAGTTGATGCCCTCAAATGCGCCGCCGAAGAACATCGCGCCGAGCAGTCCTCCGAGCGCCAGGCCGCCGAGCATACCCATCATGCCGGGGCGTGCCGTACCACGCTGATTGGCCGCGGATTTGTTGGACATGGCACTTTTTTGAGAGAAATGATTTTGAGCCGGGGAATGCATACGCTGTTTGCCGAAGCTGTGGCCGCCGCCGAAGCGACGTGCATCGGCATCGTCAATGCCGACTACGGAAAGCGTGAAAATCGCCATAACAGCGAGCAGGAGCCAGTTTCTCATTATTACCTCGATTGATCTGATGGGAGTTCGTTTTCGTCCGCGTATTTTAATTGCGCCATGCGTGCCTGAAAAGCCGCCCGACGCAGACGACGATCCTTGATGCTGGCAAGCTCGAGCGCAAGTGCGCGTTTTTGGCGAAATGCCAGAGTTTTCGGTTTGGGTTTTGGTGCGCCCGGCTTGATGCCGGCGCCGGGTAACATGCGGGTGCGGATATGGGTCAACTTGCCGATGCCTGCATGCTTGAAGCAGGCCTTGCGAATCTCATCGCGCAGGAAACGGATCTGTTGTGCCATAATAGAGTGGTCCACACCCACCCACAGGCAGCGACCATCCTCGGTGGCCTCGAATTGCAGGGGTTCGGTGCGAGTCGCCATCATCGGCCCGACAATCTCAGCCCAGCTGCCGCGTAAACGGGCAAGGCCGGTCAGGTGTTCAAGTGACGCTTCACCGAGGATGGAGCTTAGCTCATTGGAAAGGTCGTGTAGCTTGGCGCGAGGGCGCTTGTTTCGATGCATTAAAATGGAAGTTTCTTGCCACCCAGGATATGGACATGCAAATGAAAGACCTCCTGCCCGCCACCTTCGCGCACATTGATCACGACCCGGTACCCGGCCGCCAGATGTAGTACATCATCGGCAATCATGCGTACCCGATCCATCAGCAGGCCGAGCAGAGCAGGGTCGTCGCAGTCAGCCAGTGTAGCGATGTGAAGCTTGGGGATGATCAGCACATGCGTTGGCGCCTTCGGGTGGATGTCATTGAAGGCATAGACATCGTCATCCTCATACACCTTGTCGGAAGGGATGCTACCCTCGATGATTTTACAAAACAGACAATCG
>CAZDJY010000080.1:0-6451 GCA_964505835.1 uncultured Zetaproteobacteria bacterium
TGCACTTCAAAATGCAGGTGTGGGCCGGTTGAACGGCCCGATGAACCAATGCGCCCGAGCAACTGGCTGTCGTCAACCACATCGCCGACCTTGACCGCGAGGCTGGACATATGACCGTAGCGCGTCTTGTAACCGTACCCGTGGTCCACATCCACCATATAACCGAAATCCTTCATCTTACCGGCAAAGGTTACAACACCCCGACTGGCTGACAGCACAGGGGCAGCGAAACGATTGGCAATATCCACGCCATAATGATTGGCCGGCTGACCGGTGAAAGGATCGGTACGCCGGCCGTAATTGGAACTCAGCCAGCCGCCTTCGGTCGGCCATGCATGCGGCTTGGCCTGAGCCTTGTTGCGTTCATTCTCAAGCATATAATCAATAGCTGCCAACTGCGCATCCAACTGATCAAGACGCCCGTCCATATAGGCTACGCCATCATGCAAGCCGTCTTCGACGCCGGTAAACTCAGGCTGAGCCTGACGCGGACCACCAAAGGCCGGACGCACACCGAAATCGAATTCGGTTTTATCAAGTGCAGCAACATCAACGAGCTTTGAGCCCAACGCATCCAGACGCGACAGGCGCGCCTGCATTTGGCCGAGAGTACGTGCATAAACGGCAAGTTTTTTCTGAGCCGCAGCGGTTTTATCCTGCCAGGTGATCAATTTATTATCATAGCGTGACTGAGCATGATCGAGGGCATGCCGGGTCTGATCGAGAGCCGTAGCCAACTGCTCAACCTTATAAGAACTAAAGATACCCCAAACGCCGAACGACAGCATAGCCACCAGCATCATGGATGCTGAAAGCAGCATACGACGGCTGACAGATAATCTGCGAATCTGCCCGGATTCGGGCACAAGCATGAGTGAATATTTTCTTTCCACCAGTGAACATCCCTCCAGAATCAGAACTTGCTAGCAACTCTTCAAGTATCAGTCAAGCATTCCGTGACGATTATCACAGGTATATAGATTTCTTTTTTGACACCAACTCCCGGCGTTTGACGCCATGCCGCAAGTTTCTATCCTTGCTGACATGACATCTTCACCACCAGACATCGACACCCTGTTTATTTCCCGCCATTGCATGCAGCAGTGCCTGCACGCTGCGCAACAGGCCGAAACCATGGCCAACAATCAGTCTTATTTTGGATTGCTGGGCGGCACGGATCAATGTTTCTCTGCGACCCTGCCATTGCCTGCTTCCTTTCTTGCCAACGCTGCAGACGTACCGGCTGCTTTGATGGACAGAATTCGGACTTTTTGCCAAGAGTTTCCGCTGATCGCCTGTGTTGTCACCCGCGATGATGATACAGGGTCTGCCGCTCGTATTCGTCAAACATTGACCGACTGGCTGCAACAGAAGGATATCCGATCATCCTCCGTCTACGCCGAGCTTGAAATGTCACAAAAAGGGCGCATCGAGATCCACTGCTATGTTCCCGAAGATGAACATGAAATCCCCCTGACCATGCTGGAGGATGGAACCCTGTACCCGCAGACGGAGAATCATTAGGCTTCACCCATGCGCATTTGCCATATCGGACTAAATCACAAGACAGCCCCGGTTGAACTCCGCGAGCGCCTTGCCGTTGATCAAGCGGATATCAGCGCCATCCTTCAGGACCAGATCAGTCATCCAGCCATTCGTGAAGCATCCCTGCTCTCCACCTGCAACCGCGTTGAGATGACCGTCGTCACCCACGAACCCGAAACTGCTATTGCCGCTGTACACGAATGGTTTGCCGCTACAGCCGGTCTGGATCTCGACGATGTACGCGAGCATTTGTATTCATATACGACAGATGAGGCCATTCGGCATCTGTTTGCCGTGGCTTCCGGCCTTGATTCACTTGTCCTTGGCGAGCCACAGATCCTCGGCCAGGTCAAATCCTCATACGAACATGCACTGGCCGCACGCACAGCCGGACACGTACTGCACAGGCTTTATCAGTCGACCTTTGCTGCAGCCAAACGTGCACGCAGTGAAACGGACATCGGCAAGCAGGCAGTCAACATATCATCCTGCGCTGTCGAACTTGCCAAGCACATTTTTGGCGACCTGTCTGGTAAAACCGTGCTACTGATAGGTGCCGGGGAAATGGCGGAGCTTGCTGCCCGCCACCTGCGCGGCAATGGCTGCACCGATATTCTGGTCGCCAACCGCACGCTTGAGCGCGCCCGAAACCTGGCCATTGAATTCGAAGGCCATGCACTGACGCTGGATCAACTGGATGATTATCTGGATCGTGCCGATATCATTCTTTCAAGCACCGGCGCCAACACCTTTGTACTTTTGCCCGATGCGATATCCAGGGCCACCGCTAAACGCAAAGGTTCGCCGATGTTCCTTGTTGATATCGCCGTACCGCGTGACATCGACCCTCGCATTGGCGAGCTGGACGATGTGTATCTCTACGATATCGATGACCTGCAGCAGGTGGTTCAGGGCAACGTCGAACATCGTATGGAACAAGCCGAAGAAGCTCGCGCCCTGCTTGAGCAGGAAGCCCTATCCTTCCTCGGCTGGCTAAAATCGCTTGAATCAGTACCTCTGATTCGCAATATTCAACAGCGAATGGAAGAGCGACGGGGCGAGGAAATGGAGAAAGCCAGTCGCTATTTGAAAGGGTTCTCGCCCGAGCAGCTGGAACTGGTGGAGCGCTTCAGCCGCTCCATGATGAAACGCTTTATGCATCCGGCGTTGCAAACCCTGAAATCCCTGCCTGATGATATCGAAGGCGATCTGTTGATGGGTGCGGCATCCCGCCTGTTTGATTTGCAAGATGGCAAGGTGGTTGATATCACCCAAGCCAAGGAGAAAAATGAACAGTCGCCTGGATAACATCCTGCAGCGCAAACAGGAACTGACCATCCTGCTCTCCGATCCCGAAGTTACATCCGATGCCAGCCGTTATACAAAAATCTCCAAGGAATTTTCCGACCTTGAGCCGGTGGCCGATGAGGCGGAGCGCTATCTGTCGATCCAGTCACAAATCAACGAAAATCAGGAACTATTGCAGGATCCTGATTGCGACAAGGAATTCCGCGAAATGGCTGAGGCGGAAATCCGGGAACTCAGACAACAGCTGGAAGAAAGCGATGAGAAACTGACGCTACTCCTGTTGCCCAAAGACCCGAACGATGATCGCAATGTTATTCTCGAAATCCGGGCTGGCACCGGCGGCGATGAGGCAGCTCTGTTTGCCGCCGACCTGTTCCGCATGTATACACGCTACGCTGAACAACTGGGTTATAAGGTCGACATCCTTTCTGCCAACGACACCGGCATCGGCGGTTATAAGGAATTAATTGCGCAGATTACCGGCCAGGGCGCTTTCTCACGTTTCAAATTCGAATCAGGAACCCACCGCGTGCAGCGCGTACCCGAAACCGAGTCTGGCGGCCGCATTCATACCTCAGCCTGTACAGTCGCCATTCTGCCGGAAGCTGATGATGTGGATGTGAACATTCGTCCTGACGATATCCGTATTGATGTATACCGGGCCTCCGGCGCCGGCGGCCAGCACGTCAACAAAACCGAATCGGCTGTGCGCATTACCCATCTTGCCAGCGGTATTGTCGTCACCTGTCAGGATCAGGCCAGCCAGCACAAAAACAAGGCTCAGGCCATGAAGGTGTTACAGGCCAGACTGCTCGACAAGGAGCAGTCCGAAGCCAATGCTGAGCGGGCGGAAACCCGAAAAGATATGGTCGGCTCGGGGGATCGCTCCGAACGCATCCGCACCTACAATTTCCCGCAGGGGCGCATCACCGACCACCGCATCAATCTAACGCTGTACAAACTGGATCAAATACTGAACGGGGATATGGCGGAACTGGTTGATGCCCTGCTAACCCATCATCAGGCAGAATTGCTGGCCACCCAGACGCCGCGCTAGGCCATGCTGGCGCGCGATCTTCTCTATGCCTCAGCCAACTGTCTGGCGCTTGCCGGAGCGGATGCACCGCGCCTGGATGCCGAGTTGCTGCTCATGCATGTCTGGCGTTGCGATCGCATCGCATTGATCAGCCGTAGCCAGCATGAGGTACCGGAAATAACTCGGCAAACATTCGAGGCACTGCTTAAGCGCCGCCTTAATCGTGAACCGCTGGCCTATATCCTGGGCGAGAAAGAATTCTGGTCGCGCCGATTTATCGTTACCCCCGATGTACTGATTCCCCGCCCCGAGACCGAACATCTGATTGAGGCCGTGCTGCAACGCTTTCCCGAACGTGATGCGCCGTACCGCTTTTGCGACATTGGCACAGGCTCAGGCTGCATTGCCGTCACGCTAGCCTGCGAATATCCACTGGCGCATGTCGCTGCGACAGATATCTCGGCTGCCGCACTTCAGATCGCCGCCCGGAATGCATCTGAACACGGCGTAGCTGAGCGCATGGCTTTTCTACAGGGAGATATCCTGCATCCACTGGCTGGTAGCGCAGAGCGTTTCGATGCTATCATTTCCAACCCGCCCTATGTCGCACTGGCGGAAATGAATGATCTGGATAACGAACTGAGCTTCGAACCGCGACAGGCCCTGACCGATGAAGGGGATGGTTTATCCTTCCTGCAACGTATCGTCGACCAAGCTCCGGAACACCTCAAACAGGATGGGTATGTGATACTGGAAACCGGCCCATGCGGCCTGCCAAAGCCTCCAACCGCACTGATACTTGATGAAGAAATCCACGATCTCGCTGGCCACCTGCGCGGTGCAGCTTATCGATCACACATCTAAGGAAGGTCTGAGAAACTACATCCTTTTAGTTTTTCAGTACGCAAAGGCAAAAGCACGGTTTTGCCTTTGCTCACAAAATCAGGCATTGATGCGCATGATTTTGGCAGGCCATCCATGGCCTGCACGGATGCTCTGACTTTTTCAGAGCATCCGTGATTTACATACGTGCCTTTGACCGATTCGGGCAACGCGCTATGATAGCAACTGCCGATTCGCAGGCAGGAGGATACGATGGCCTTTGCATGGAGTGATGATTATTCGACCGGTGATGCCGAAATCGATGCGCAACACAAACAGTTGTTCCAGTATCTGGCCGAGCTTGAGGAACACATGGAAACAGGTGTGACTGAAGACTATCTGCGCAAGTTTCTGAACCACCTTGGGATCTACACTCGCAGCCATTTCTGCTACGAAGAAATCCTCATGCGCCAGAAAAAATGTCCCATCGCCAAGACCAACCAGGAACAACACGACAAGCTTTTAGCTGCCTACAAACATTATCTTCAGCGTTTCGAGGTCGAAGGTATCAGCGACGATCTGATCAAGAAGCTACATGATTTTCTAGTCAGCTGGCTGGTCAACCATATCCTGAAGATCGATACGAAGTTGCAAGGTTACGTCGGTTAAGCGAGTTATCCTGAATCGTTCCGGCTGAAGCTGGCCATCATAAGGAAATAAAAAAGGCCGCTCATTCGAGCGGCCTTTTGCTATGCAATACTTTGCCACAAACGGGCATTCAATCAGTGATGATGTCCGCCGGCACCATGCACATGACCATGCTCAAGCTCTTCAGCACTGGCGTCGCGCACCTCGGTGACTTTGACATCAAAATTCAGCTGCTGCCCTGCCAGCGGATGATTGCCATCAATGGTAATATTATCACCCTCGACTTCGGCAATGCGGATCACCTGTACACCATCCGGGGTCTCAGCCTGAAATTGCATACCCACTTCGATCTTCTCAACACCCTCAAACATGCTGCTCGGCACCACCTGAGTCAGCTCCGGATTGAACTCGCCGTATCCGTCGGCCGGTTCGATCGAGACATTCAACGCATCGCCACTCTTGCGACCTTCAAGTTCTTTTTCCAGGCCAGGAATAATGTTGTTGGCACCGTGCAGATATGCCAATGGCTCCGCACCCTGGCTTGAATCCAGCACTTCTCCGGCATTGTTGGTCAGCGTGTAATCAATATATACGACTTTATCTTTAGCAATCTGCATGGGTACTCCCTTGAAATTGAGGCGCGACCCTACGCATTTGCCGTCCACTGACAAGGATTCGTGGCTGGACTAAAGCTCATCACAGGGTGACATAAACAACAGCGGATATTGGTTCTGAGTCATATTCAGAGCCATCATTTCTTCCATCAGGTGCTTACGCGTCAGGGGTATCTCATCGAGGAACTGCCGTTTGCCGTCCCGGTAAGCCAGGCGTGTAAAGATGCCGATCGCCTTGATATGCCGCTGCAGAGCTGTCAAACGCAGCAAACGATGCCATGCTTGTGCATCACCAAATGCGGCACGAACCGGCTCGGGCAGGCCGGCAAAGAAAGTCTCGCTCCACTGCTGCCGCAACGGTTCAGGATAATCCTGATAACAGTCGTACAATAGCGATGCGAGATCATAGGTCACCGGGCCGTGCACCGCATCCTGAAAATCAATCACCGCCAGCGGCAAGCCATCGGCCGGCAGCATC
>CAZDJY010000081.1:0-6423 GCA_964505835.1 uncultured Zetaproteobacteria bacterium
ACAAGACATTCCTTATTGGCCAGACCGACCCGTTTGCCTGCTTTTACCGCAGCCAGGGTGGCAGGGATGCCTGCAGAGCCAACCATGGCTGCCATCACCATGTCTGTCTCGGATGCTGCCGACAATTCGATGGCAGCATCCATGCCGGATGCCAGCTTCACTCCGGCTGGAAGTTCACCCTTGATGGCGGACGCCGCATCTGAATCGGTCATCACCACCCATGCAGGATGCAGTTGCTCGGCCAATTCAAGCATTTTCCTGCCATTACGATGTCCGATCAATGCATGGGCGGAAAATTTATCGGGATGTTGCTGAATCACGTCGGCGGTACTGCAACCGATCGAGCCCGTAGCGCCCAGAATCGTCATGCGCATCATAACAGGCTCCAGATTGCCCAACTGACGGGTACGGCCATGATGATCGCATCAAGGCGATCCAGCAGTCCGCCGTGACCGGGAAGAATACAGCCGCTGTCTTTGGCTCCAACCATACGTTTCAACGAGGATTCGGACAAATCACCCAGAACCCCGGCAATGACCGCGATCAAGGCAAGGATCATGGCCGGGATCATTTCCATGACACCCCAGTACAGCCAACAGGACACCGCAACGGGAACACCGAAGAACAAGCCGCCCAGCAGTCCTTCAACAGACTTGCCGGGACTGATGGCCGGGCAAAGCTTACGTTTGCCCCACTGCCGGCCAACGAAATAGGCCGCAATATCCGAGGCCCAGACCGCCAGACAGATGCCGATAACCAGCCCCTGCCCTGTCCTGCTCGCATGAGTTTCGCCGATAACAAAGACAAACAGCACAAGCCAGCCCATCATCCAGATAGCACCCGCGAAATTGGCAAATGATTGAGCCTTGTTTCGGCTCGACAGGACAAATAACAGAAACCAGAGAAACAACAGCAGGGGCAACCATACGGCCTGCATGTTCAGATAAACTGCAAGCCAAAAGATCAACCCGCCCAGGATATACAGCATGCGAGCTTTCAGTTTCATCAACAGCACGAGCTCGCAGGTTGTGGCAAACCCCAGTAGTGCCAGGACAGCTTCAAACCATGGTGAGTGCAGATGGAAATACCAGGCCCAGACTGCCAGCACCAGGACCAAAGCGGTGAGTATCCGCTGACTCAATTCATTCATGGATGCACCTGCTCGCTGGTCCTGCCATAGCGTCGTTCGCGGGATGCATAATCCTGCAATGCCGCCTCAAGCTCGGATTTGCTATAGTCCGGCCACAGGCAATCGGTTAAATAAAGTTCGGCATAGGCCGCATCCCAAAGATGAAAATTGGAGATGCGCTTTTCGCCTCCCGTGCGAATCAACAGATCGACAGGGGCCAGATCGCGCCGCCACAGGAATGAACGGAAGGCGTCGGGGGTTAATTGTTCCAGTTGCTCGTCGGCATCATCCGCCTTTAGCAATTGCCCGGCAAATTCACGGATGCCACTGATGATCTCCTGTTGACCGCCGTAATTCAGGCACAGGATTAACTCGATACCAGAATTATCCACCGTTTCCCGACAAGCCGCATCCACGGCCCTGTGAGCCGCTCCCGGCAATGCCGAGATATCCCCGAGCACGCGCAGGCGAACATTCTTGTCCATCATCATCGGTATTTCGCGGGGCAGCATGGTTGCCAGCAGGCTCATCAAACCTCGAACCTCAAGCTTGGGGCGATCCCAGTTCTCTGTTGAAAATGCATATAAAGAAAGTTGGCGTATCCCGAGTTCACTGGCCCATTCGACCACATCACGGGCCCGGGCTGCCCCTTCCCGATGTCCCTCCAGCCGCACTTTACCTCTGGCCTTTGCCCAGCGGCCATTGCCATCCATCACTATTCCAACATGACGTGGGATTTCCGCCTTGGCTGCGAGTCCGGAAGCAGACATTAAACAGTCAGGATATCTTTTTCTTTATGTTCAATGACCTGATCGACTTCAGCGACAAAGCCATCAGTAATTTTCTGAATTTTCTCTTGCAGACGCTTGGCCTCATCCTCGGAAAGACCGTCATCCTTGACCTGCTTTTTCACATCGTCGTTAAAATCGCGACGGACATTGCGGATCGATACTTTGGCCTTCTCGGAAGACGCACGCACCTGTTTGACCAGATCCTTACGACGATCCTCGGTAAGCTCGGGCAGCACAATGCGCACCACTTCGCCATCATTGGTCGGCGTCAGCCCAAGGTCGGACTTTAGAATCGCCTTTTCGATATCCCCGATAATGGTTTTTTCCCAAGGCGCGATAACCAGCATGCGTGGTTCGGGTACAGAGATATTACCCACCTGCGACAGCGGCACGTCCGATCCATAATAGGATACCCGTACATGATCGAGCAGCGCTGCATTGGCGCGGCCGGTACGGATTGTAGCCAATTCCGATTTGAGTGCGGCAATGGTTTTCTCCATACGCCCCTTCATTGCATCAAACATCCTCATCCTCCCGTACCAGTGTACCGACCTGTTCGCCGGAAACAGCTTTCAGCATCTGCCCCTGTGTTGTGACATCAAAGACAACGATCGGCATCTGGTTATCGCGGCACAGCGACATGGCCGTAGCATCCATGACGCCCAAACGTTTGGTCAAGGCTTCAGTGTAGGTTACGGTATCGTAGCGGCGTGCATCAGGATTCTTGGCAGGATCAGAGGTATAAACCCCGTCCACCTTGGTGCCCTTGAGCACCGCATCGGCCTGAATTTCCATGGCCCGCAGGCTGGCTGCAGTATCGGTTGTGAAATAGGGATTACCTGTGCCGGCTGCGAAAATAAGAATGCGCCCCTTTTCAAGATGGCGCAGTGCACGGCGACGAATATAGGGCTCCGCCACCTCCTGAATATGCAAGGCTGAAATCACGCGTACGATGGAGCCGTGACGCTCGATCGCATCCTGCAGGGCAATGGCATTCATCACCGTCGCCAGCATACCCATGTAATCGGCACTGGCGCGGTCCATGCCCGATGCCGTACCACTCATGCCGCGGAAGATGTTGCCACCGCCAATAACGATAGCCAACTCAACCCCGGAGTTTTTAACCTCGATCAATTCCCCGGCCAGGCGATCAATGGTTCCGGTGTCGATGCCGAACGGGGTCCCACCCATCAACACCTCGCCGGAAAGTTTAAGCAACACCCGCTTGTACGGGTGTTGCTTGCTACTTTCGGATTCGCCTGAAGCTCGACTCATTGAAATCAGCCGCCCTGAACCTGAGCCGCCACTTCGGCAGCAAAATCAGATTCTTCCTTCTCAATGCCTTCACCCAGCTGAAAACGGGTCATGGAGACAATCTTCGCCTCACCAATCGCCTTACCAACCTTCTGATCGGTATCCATGACGAAGTCCTGCTCCAGCAGGCATACCTCGGAATAGAACTTGCCCATCTGACCGCTCACAATCTTTTCAACAATCGCTTCCGGCTTACCACTGGCAATCGCACGCTCGGAAAGAACCGCACGTTCACGCTCGACAGCCTCTGCATCGACATCCTCCCGGGAGATGTAGCTGGGGTTGGCAGCAGCCACATGCATGGCAACGCCGCGCGCCGTGGCTTCATCAATATCACCCTCGATACCGACAAGCACGCCGATCTTGCCGGCGCCGTGAACATAGGCCGCAGCCGTACCGTTCACTTCAGTGCGTTGGAAGCGACGAATACTCATATTCTCGCCAATGGTAGCAATCAGTGAAGACAATGCCTGCTCAACCGTATGCTCGCCACCGAATGGCAGTGCCTTCAGGGCATCGACGTCGGCCGGGTTCTGATCCAGAACAATCTGGCCAACTGCATTAACGAAATCGACAAACTGATCGTTCTTGCTGACAAAATCCGTTTCAGCATTCACTTCCAGAACAACACCCTTGCCGCCATCGGTCAGTGTGGCAACGATACCTTCGGCAGCCACACGGCCGGCCTTCTTGGAAGCGGCGGACAGCCCCTTCTTGCGCAGAAAGTCGACAGCGGCGTCGAGATCGCCGGCTGTTTCAGTCAATGCTTTTTTACAATCCATCATGCCTGCGCCGCTCATCTCGCGCAGTTTTTTTACATCAGCGGCCGTAATCTGGCTCATTCAAATCCTCCGGAAATCAATTATTATGTGATATATGTATGTGATTAAGCCGCAGCAGCAGAAGCGTCGGATGCGGTCTCTTCAGCAGCAGCCCCTTCCTCAACAGCTTCTTCACCAGCAACCGCCATGGCTTCAACGACGTCGTCGCCATCTTGGGCATTCTCAAGCTGCCAGGACTCGGTGCCTTCCAGCAGCGCATCAGCGATCTTGCTGCAGAACAAGCGTACCGCACGAATCGCGTCATCATTACCCGGAATGATATAATCGATGCCGGACGGGTTGCAGTTCGAGTCAACCACGGCCACGACCGGAATACCCAGCTTCTGCGCTTCCTTGACAGCCAACTCTTCCTTGCGCACGTCGACGACAAACAGGCAGTCAGGCAGCTGAACCATCTCTTTAATACCGCCGAGCGAACGCTCAAGCTTATCCAGCTCACGCTGCAGCTGAAGAGCTTCCTTCTTGGTCAGCAGCTCAAACACGCCCTCTTCCTTCTGACGCTGCAAATCCTTCATCTTGCGAACGGACTGCTGCACGGTAGCAAAGTTGGTCAGCGTACCACCCAACCAACGGTGGTTGACGTAAAACTGGCCGGCGCGTGCAGCCTCTTCCTTCACTGCATCACGAGCCTGACGCTTGGTGCCGACATACAGAACGCGGCCGCCGGCAGCTGCCAGCTCACGCATAAATGAATAGGATTCGTTGGCCATACGCAGGGTTTTCTGCAGATCGATGATGTGGATGCCGTTACGCTGACCGAAGATGTAAGGAGCCATCTTGGGATTCCAGCGACGGGTCTGGTGGCCGAAATGCACACCTGCTTCAAGCAATTGTTTCATAGAAAATTGAGACATAAAGTCCTCCGATTGTTATGTATTCCTCCACGGTCTGTCACCGGCCAGCTACATCTATAGAGCTGACGGGCACAATGGATCAGTCCGTGTGCGAATTTGCCTGCTGCCGACAGCTGCCGGTGCGAGCGGCGCGCTTTCTAACGAAAAGCGGCTGGATTTGCAAGTGTTTTAGCCCTGTTCGTCAGCCCTATTGGCAGGCAGGTTCAACGGGGCAGGAAGCGGATCAATGCAGCGGCAGGGAAAGGCCGATAAGCCATTGGGCCGAGCCCATGATCAGCGGTCCGATTGTGGCCTGGAAGAAACCTGAGACCAGCAACAGTACGATAATCAGGAATCCGAACGGTTCCAGGCGGGAAAGCTGGTAGGCCGCCCGTCCGGGCAACAGTCCGACAGCCACCCGCCCTCCATCCAATGGCGGCAACGGAATCAGATTGAAGATACACAACACGAGATTGATCAGGATCGATGCCTGGCACATCAAGGCTAGCGGCTCGGCCACCCAGACAGCTGATTCGGGCAGATGCACAGCCAGCCACAACAACGCAGCCGAGGCAATGGCAAGCAGGATATTGGTCATCGGACCGGCCAGTGCCACCCAGACCATGTCCTGTTTGGGGCGTCTGAGTTTACGAAAATCCACCGGCACGGGCTTGGCATAACCGAACAGGAACGGCGAACCCATCACAATCAGCGCGATGGGAATCACCACCGTGCCGATCGGATCGACATGCTTCAAAGGATTGAGCGTCAAGCGCCCCATCCAGCGGGCCGTATCGTCGCCCAGCCTGTCGGCAACCCAGCCGTGCGCCACCTCATGCAGCACCACCGCCAGCACTACAGGCAAGGCCCATATACTGATCCCCTGAATGATTCCGTTGATATCCATGGGCGCAGCCTAGCCATCCGCTGTGGTGAGGGAAGCACTGTTTCGTCCTGCCCTGAAATACAGACTAACACCGGCTGTTTCCCGGCTGAGATCTTCAGCTAGGCTTCGGGCATGCAGATCAGCAGTGATACGCGCAGCTTATACGAGCGCCTTGGCGGAGAAACAGTGTTACGCCGGCTCGTACAGCGCTTTTATCATGATATGGACGAGCTGCCCGAAGCCGGGTCGATTCGCGCCATGCATGCGCCGGACCTCGGCAGCGCGCAGGATAAGCTGTTTATGTTCCTGTCCGGCTGGATGGGCGGCCCTGCTCTGTATATCGAGAAATACGGACACCCGAGACTGCGCATGCGGCACCTGCCCTATGCCATTGATGAATCCGCCCGCGATCAGTGGATGCTGTGCATGCGGCATGCACTGGATGAAGTCATCGAGGATCAGGCCCTGCGTGATGAGCTGATGTTCGCCCTGCACGAAGTGGCCGATTTTATGCGCAATCGCCCGGACTAGGGTCTGTTTACACTAAGCATGCTCTGAAAAAGTCAGAGCATGCGTGCAGGCCATGGATGGCCTGCCAAAATCAAGCGCGTAAGTGCCTGATTTTGTG
>CAZDJY010000082.1:0-6391 GCA_964505835.1 uncultured Zetaproteobacteria bacterium
TTGATTCTAGCAGAAGAGAAAGCCAAAAGAGCTCTGAATCGCCACTGGTTTTCTAAACAGATGTGAGTGTCCGATTGTGGCCGGAAGCAGCCGTTCGCTCAATGTCGGCTTTGGCCGCAGGCCATAGGCTTGTCTAATATACCAAAAAGTCGAACCCTGCATCTTAAGTCTCTTTTTTTGATGAGCCCTCATCTTTCTTATCTTCTGGGGTGAGAATTTCTACTGTTGATGGTTTATCTGATTCTTCGGACTGCAAAGCAATGTTGATGGTGCCATCATACATCCACATTGCCCCAGTTATCATATCAGTAATTCCAAGATCTAAAAATGCCCCTCCTATCACGCCTCTTGTTTGTGTGTGGCTAACAAGACGAACCGTAAGGGGTTTATATCCATCGGCTTCGCACTTAACAATAATGTCGTCCTTGTCCTTTCCAACCTCAATGGTGTTCATTCTTTGCGTTACATATCCTAGTACGCCATCGTTTACTCTAGAAACTTCACACCTAGTCAGTTTTGGATCAATATTAAAAATAATGGTTTGGCTTGTGCCTTGAGTAATTGAGGCACAGCCACTGCTGAACAGTGCTGAAAGGGCAACCGCTCCTAGTAGTTTTTTATTCATGAGATCCCCCTCCACAGAGTCACTTTCCGCTTAGTATAGGCCTTCAATTCATTGAAACTCAAATCAGACTCAAAATAAGCTCTTGACATTTTCATGAAACTTACACTAACCTTCGCCTAAAGTTCGTGTGAATGTTTTGGGAGTTTTTATGAAAGCAGAGGATATTTTAAGCGTTTGGAGCGCACCAGATAACAGTAGACTCACTGCAAAACAGCTATCTGTAAGGCTTCCTGTTCATGTAGCAGCAAGGGTGAATGCCCTTTGTGATATGTACCCCAATAAATCACGAACTGAAATTATTGGAGACCTTCTTTCAATGGCATTGAAAGAAATTGAGGCCGCATTTCCAGAACATAAAGGCAAACAGGAAGGCATCACGCCTGATGGTGATCCTTACTACGAAGGCCTTGGCCCTCATAGCACCTATGAGCAATATGCCAATAAACACTATAAAGCATTAGAAAAAGAACTTGGAAACGACAACCCAAGAGACCTTATGACCCGTCGAGTGGTCACCGGTGATTCTGAGAAAAAGTAATGAAGTGGATAACGATCAATAAGCTAAGCGAGCTGACTGGCTATTCCGAAAACGCCATCAGAGCCAAAATCAAAAAAGGTGTTTGGCTTATGGGGCGGCATTGTACAAAGGCTCCAGATGGAAGAGTTCTATTTAATCCCGATGCTATTAATGCTTGGGTGGAGGGTCATTAATTATGGGCGCAAAAGCACGTGGAAAAAGTATTCAGATTGATTTCATGTATCGGGGTATTCGATGCCGCGAAACGTTGAAGCTGGAACCGACTAAGGCAAACCTCCAATTTGCTGAACGACTGCATGCTGCCATTCAACATGAAATTGCTATGGGTTCGTTCGACTACAAAAAACACTTCCCCGAAAGCAATCGAGCATCATTTTTTTCACCCAGGCAATCTCCAAACCAATCAGTAAAGGACGGCTTGCTAGCATATATGGATGCAAAAAAACGTTCTCTTGCATACTCGACTTATGCTTCCTATGAATCAGCCGTTGAATGTCACTTAATTCCAACCTTCGGGCATCTAAAGATTGGTGATCTAACCACTCAAGCAATCCGCCAATGGATGGGTGGCTTAGTGATTTCAAATAAACGAATCAATAATATCCTCATTCCCCTCCGAGGCATGCTAGAAGATGCTTTTGTTGATGGGGTTATCGACCGCAACCCCATGCACAGAATTCGCAATCTTGAGATTCGACAGGAAGACCCAGAGCCATTCTCTTTCGAGGAACAAAATAGAATCCTTGCTGCCCTACCCGACCAAGGCCGCAATTTAATGCAATTTGCTTTCTGGACAGGCCTTAGAACAAGTGAGCTTATCGCGCTGGAATGGGGAGACATAGACCGGATCAGAAACACAGCCTATGTGCAGCGCGCATGCGTTCGGGGTAGGCTCAAACATCCCAAAACTCGAGCAGGAAAACGTGAAGTACTGCTTCTTCCAAAAGCCATCGAGGCGCTGGAAAGGCAAAAGCCTTTCACATTCAAGAATGGAAAACACATCTTTCACAATCCGGTTACTGACAAACCGTGGAGCTCTGACATCAAAATCAGATATCCGCTTTGGACTCAAGCCCTCAAAGCCGCCGGAGTCAGATATCGCAATCCTTATCAGACCCGACACACTTATGCTTCGATGCTGCTTTCAGCCGGAGAAAATCCGGCATGGATTGCCAAACAAATGGGGCATACCAACATGAACATGGTGCTGCAAAAATATGGCCGTTATCTGCCCGATCATGACCCATTGGCAGGCCAAAAAATTATCTCGCGCATGTCACAAATTGGTCACAAAATTGGGGCGGAAACGAAAAAGCCCCGCAATAGCGGGGCCTTATATGGTGGCGCTTCAGGGACTCGAACCCCGGACACGCGGATTATGATTCCGCTGCTCTAACCAGCTGAGCTAAAGCGCCTTGGAGGCCGGCATTTTAGGGCTCAGCCCTGCTCCGTCAATGCCTGATTTCATCGTCCGCCCCGTCTTTAGACCACGCACCCATCGGCATCGCATTCATCGCCCGCCTTTGTTATTGTTCGCATGGATGCCCTGCAGGGGGCACATCAGTTAAGGGGACAAGCTTGAGCCATTCAGACAGCAACCAGAACAGCAGCGACAAACCGATGCGCATCCTTTCCGGCATGCGGCCCACCGGGCGCCTGCATCTCGGGCACTACAAGGGGGTGCTGGAGAACTGGCTGAAGTTGCAGCAGGACAACCACTGCTATTTCTTCGCTGCCGATTGGCATGCCCTGACCACCGATTACGCCAACCCGTCCATCGTCAAGGACACCATCTGGGATATGCTGATCGACTGGCTGGCTGTCGGCATTGATCCGGAAAAAGCAGTGGTATTCATCCAGTCCGAGGTGCCCGAGCATGCCGAGTTGCATCTGCTGTTCTCGTTCATGACGCCGCTTCCGTGGCTGGAGCGAGTGCCGACCTACAAGGATCAGATCGAGCAGCTGCGCGAGAAGGACCTCGGCACCTACGGCTTCCTCGGCTACCCGCTGCTGCAGGCTGCCGACATCCTGATTTATCAGGCCGACGGTGTGCCGGTCGGCGAGGATCAGGTACCGCATGTCGAGTTGACCCGCGAGGTCGCTCGGCGCTTCAACTTCCTTTACCGTAAACCTGATCAACCGCTGTTTCCCGAACCGAAGTCGCTGCTCATGCCGGCCTCCAAACTGCCGGGTCTGGACGGGCGCAAGATGAGTAAATCGTACAACAATGCCATTGAGCTGGCCGAGGAATGGAAGGTTACCGAGAAAAAGGTCAAGACCATGCCGACCGATCCGGCACGCGTTCGCCGCGACGATCCCGGCACGCCGGAGAAATGTCCTGTATGGGATTTTCATAAGGTCTATTCGAGCGAGGATGAACGCGCCTGGGTTAAAGAAGGCTGCACCACGGCCGGCATCGGCTGCATCGAATGCAAGATGTGCATGTTGAAACACCTTGAGGAAGAGCTGCAGCCGATTCGCCAGCGCCGCGCCGATATCGCCTCGCGCCCCGACGATCTGAAAGACATCGTGCGGCAGGGCAATGAGAAGGCCCGCCTGCAGGCATCGCGCACGATGGATAAGGTGCGGCGCACCCTGAAGATGGGCTATCGCGTATGAATTCGACTGCGGCAACCCAGGAGCCTCTGCAGGCTGAGTTGGGATCGGAACTGCAGTCGGAGCAGCAATCAAAGCCGCCGCTGGATCAGGCTTCGGACAACCGGCTGCCTCCGGTACGGCTGGACAGCTTCGAAGGACCGCTGGACGTCCTGCTGCATCTGATCCGCAGTCAGGAAATGGAAATTTTCGATATTCCGATCGCCCTGATTACCGAACAATATCTGGCCATTCTGGAAGCCGAAAGCGAACTCGATCTGGAGGTCGCCGGGGATTATCTGGTCATGGCCAGTACGCTGATGCAGTTGAAATCGCGCATGCTGCTGCCGCGCCCCGAGGTGGACGATGAAGGTAACGCCATCGACCCGAGGGCCGAGCTGGCGGCCCAGCTGATTGCCTACGAACAATACCGCATGTTGGCCGAGGAACTGGGCGAGCGCCCACGTCTGGGTCGCGATGTTTTTTCCCGGCCGATCTTTCCAGAGGCAGATGAGGTTGAGCGACCCCTGCCCGCCCCCGATCTGGATGCCATGCTGGTGGCTTTCCGGCACGTACTTAAACGGGTCGGCGGCGAGGTGCGTCATCATATCTTCAGCGATACGATGAGTGTGCGCGAGCAGATGGGTGTGATTCTCGAACGTCTTGCGCACGGAGGTATGCAGCTCGAGGAACTACTGCACGATCAGCCGGGGCGTGAAGCACTGGTCATTACAGTGCTAGCAATTCTTGAGCTCTGGCGGCAACAGAGCCTGACCGTGGTGCAGAGCGAATGCTACGGGGCCATTACACTGCTGCCGGCCGGCAGCGAGCATGCCGATGCAGCCCCGGGAGTCAGTCATGAGCAATGAGGCGATAATGCGTACCGCCGAGCAGTTGAGTGGCCAAATCGAGGCCCTGCTGTTGGCCAGCGACGAACCACTCAGCCTGCAGAAGCTGCGCAACCTGCTGGGCGAGGATATCCCGAGCGCCGATCTACGCGCGGTCTTGGGTGAGCTGGAAGCTCATTACAGCAAGCGCGGCATCCGCATCAACAACGTGGCCGGCGGCTGGCAGTTTCGCACAGCACCCGAGCATGCCGATCTGATTCAGCAGCTCTGGCAGGTCAGGCCACCGCGCCTGTCACGTTCCGCGCTCGAAACTCTGGCGATCATTGCCTACCGGCAACCGACCACGAGAGCCGAAATCGAGGCGCTGCGCGGTGTGAAGGTATCGAGCAATATCATTGCCAGCCTGCAGGAACGCGGCTGGATCAAGGTGCTCGGGCGCAAGGAAGTGCCGGGCCGACCACACCTGTTCGGCACGGGCAAACAGTTCCTGATTGATTTTGAACTCAACTCCCTGAGCGATCTGCCCGATTCGGCACAATTGATGGATGAGGATGAAATCCAGCAGATCGTAGCCGAGAATCAGGCTGAACTTTCCGAAACCCAAATCGACGCTGACACTCCTGACAACGGACAGGGATTTAATAGCGATACCAGCGAGCAGGATGTAATCCATGACGACCAACAAACGCCCCGCCAGGCACAAGACCGGCAAGCCGAAAACGAAGCGGACTAAAACGGCTCCGACCAGGCCGGCTGAAACGAATACAGACAGGCGCAAGCGGAGCACAAAGGCAAGGGCCGGAACCAGGCCAGAGGCGACATCCGCCCGGACGCCACAGGATTCAGGTCAGGACAGTGAGCGCATCAACCGCTTTCTGGCCCATTGCGGCCTTTGTTCGCGTCGCGAGGCGGACCGCTGGATCGAAGCGGGCCGGGTATCCATCAACGGTAAGATCATCACGCAACCCGGCGCGACCGTATCCTCAGCCGATCAGATCAGTGTCGATGGCAAACCGGTATCGCGCCAGACATCACACACCTATCTTTTGTATAACAAACCGGCCGGCCAGCTATGCAGCCGCTTCGATGCCAAGGGTCGCCCCCTGATTTATGACCGGCTTGATGTCGCCCCGAATGTGCAATCCATCGGACGCCTGGACATGAACACCGAAGGGCTGTTGCTGCTCAGCGATGACGGGGATATGGCCCGCGCCCTCACCCACCCCTCCGCAGGCCTTGCCCGCGAATACCGGGTACGGGTTGCCGGACAGGTAGCTCTTGAAACCTTGCAGAAGATCCGCCAAGGCGGTCTGGATATCGGCGAGGGTGAAAAGAGCATTCCCTGGGAGGTGACTGTTGATTCGGAGACGCGCGGCCATACCTGGCTGACCATTGTCATTCGTCGCGGCCGTAATCGCGAGGTTCGCCGCACCTTGGAAGCGGCGGGTCATCCGGTTCGTCGTCTGATGCGCACCGCCTTCGGCCCAGTCCGTCTGGATGAAGAAATGCCGCGCGGCACATGGCGTCCGTTAACCAGCCGGGAAATCAAACGCCTGCGCCAGATTATTCCGAAGGATTAAGTCCATGCCGGAAGCCCATGCCCCGGCCATGCATATCTATCGAACATTACACCAGGCATACGGGCCGCAGCACTGGTGGCCGGCAGATACACCGTTCGAGGTGATGGTCGGCGCACTACTGACGCAAAATACCAACTGGAAGAATGTTGAGAAAGCTATAGCGCAGCTGAAGCATGCCGACCTGCTGCATGCCGCATCGATCATC
>CAZDJY010000083.1:0-6361 GCA_964505835.1 uncultured Zetaproteobacteria bacterium
GCGAGTTTCAGCTCAAGTTTTTCAACACGAGCTGTTGCTGCAGCGGTATCGGCTACTGCGGGCTTGTTCTTCAGAGCTTCAAGTTGCTTCTCATTCTCGCTCAGGCGAGCCTGCAATGCCTCGTTCTGCTGCTTCAGTGCAGCAAGTTCAGCCGAACTTGCATTGCCATCTCCAGCCATCGCGGTTGATGAAGTGGCACCTTCAGATTGACCTGCGCCATCAGATGCCTCTTTGGATGCGGTCTGCTGTGATGCATCACCGGCCTGCTTCGACATCGTGGTTTGGGGTGCTTCAGCCGTGCCATTGGCCTGCTTGCCGACACGAACACGTTTACTGTACCGGGTTTTCTGCGCTTCAGCTACGGCTGCATAACGAGGCTGTTTGGTCAGATCCTTCCAGCGCTTTTCATGCTCGGCAATCAGATTACGAGCCTGGCTCGGCGTGATTCGTTCCACCTCGGCGGCGCGCGGAACATCCAGATAGGTCCCAGCCTTGATGAGATTAATATTATCCTGATCAAACTTCGCTCGGTTCTTCTCAAACAGCGCCACCATCACCTGTTGACGACTATACGTATCATCAACGCGTAAACGTTCCGCAACTGTGGAAACCGTATCCCCGTAGACCATCGGGCCATAGCGCCCAGTCCGTGCCCACCCGTCATAGGGCGCAAAAGCAGCACCCTTAGACTTAGAGCCAGAGGTAGCTGGCTGAAGTGCTTCAGTAGAAGAGAAAGAAGGTGCGGCAGAAACAGCCGCTGGCATACTTGTATCTACGCCGGCTGGCGATGCCAGGGCGTGAACACTTGGCAAGGGCGCACGTTTTGCGACCGATGGCTGGATGGATTTGGGCAGATCAAGGAAAATAGGATATTTCTTGAAATGGGTGGCGCGATCATAACGAACCTTCAACACCATATTAAAAAATGGTGCATCCAATGCACCACGCGATGAAAGCTCGATGCGGGCTCCGCGACTATCGTTTTCCACATCAGCGCGAATCGAATTGAGTACGGCATCGCGGTAGACTTCCAAAATCCGATAATCCGTAGGCGCGGCGATTTCGACAAAAACCCGGGAAATGGATTCATTTGTATCCAGAGACAGAGGTATTTCAGCATAGAAAGGTTCGCCCAGATGACTGGCCACTTCAATCTTGCCCAGCGAAACCGCCTGTGCATTCCCTGCAAGCAATAAAAGACCTGTTGCAAGCCAACCAAGCACCATCTTATGCCCTAGTCGATTTCTCATTTTCCCCTCCATCTAAGCCCCTGCAGAGGCCGTGAACCTAAGGTTGTTGAATCAAAATTTCCGCTATTTGTACAGCATTTAGAGCCGCACCTTTACGTATATTATCAGCAACGACCCATAAATGCAAGGAATTGGGGCAAGATTGGTCTTCACGGATACGCCCGACCCAGACCGGATCGGTCCCCGCGGCCTCGCTTGGCATCGGATAATCCTCCCCTTTCGGGTCGTCTACCACACAGATTCCTTCAGCCTCTGCCAGCAGCTCACGCGCCTGATCGGCCGACAATGGCGCTTCAAAGCTTACGTTTACCGCTTCAGAATGGCCGTAAAAGACAGGCACCCGCACCGTCGTTGCGGTCACAGCGATATTCGCATCAAGAATCTTGCGTGTTTCTTCAATCATCTTGCGCTCTTCCTTGGTATACCCATCATCCATGAAGACATCGATATGCGGGATGACATTGAAGGCGATGCGGGCCGGAAATACATTCACATCGGCAGCCTGGGCGTTGAGCAATTGTCCGGTCTGTTTGGCCAGCTCTTCAATGGCCTTGCCACCGGCTCCCGATACCGCCTGATAAGTCGACACGTTCACGCGCTGAATCGGAACCGCATCATGCAGCGGCTTCAGAGCCACGACCATCTGAATGGTCGAGCAATTCGGATTGGCAATGATGCGATTATGACGCGCCGCTTCCAGCGCTTGCGGATTCACCTCCGGTACGACGAGAGCAATATCCGGATCCATGCGCCAGGCACTTGAATTATCCACCACATAGCAGCCTGCCTCGGCAAAGCGTGGCGCGTGCTTTAATGAGGTGCCTCCACCGGCCGAAAACAAGGCGATGTCGGTACCGGCCGGATCAAATGTCTCCAAATCCTGCACCGTATATTCTTCACCCTTGAACTCAATCACCGAGCCGGCACTGCGGCTGGATGCAAGCAGCACAAGCTCAGCTACCGGAAAATTACGCTCGGCGAGAATTTCCAGCATTGTCTGACCGACCGCACCCGTCGCTCCAACCACAGCCACGCGATAAGCTTCCTTTGCAGGTAGAAATGCTTCCATATCTCCGCCTCCCATTATGCTGCTCCGGCCAGCTTACGCAGTTGCTCGCAAACCGCATCACCCATGCCCGAACATGAAACCGATGCCTCGCCATTGATCGCCAGATCAATCGTACGAATACCTGCATCAAGCGTATTTTCCACTGCTTTCTCAACAACATCGGCCAAATCTGATCGCTCCAGTGAAAAACGCAGCATCATGGCTACCGAAAGAATCGTTGCCAGCGGGTTAGCCTTGTTCTGGCCTGCAATATCAGGGGCTGAGCCGTGGATCGGCTCGTACATGGCGAATGTTTCGCCGATCGAGGCGGATGGCAGCATGCCAATCGAACCGGTCAGCATCGATGCTTCATCGGACAGGATATCACCGAACAGGTTGCCGGTAACAATAACATCAAACTGCTTGGGATTGCGGATTAACTGCATGGCAGCGTTATCGACATACATATGCGAAAGCTCAACATCTGAAAACTCCGACTGATGCAGTTCAACCACCACCGTGCGCCACAACTCGGACACATCCAGCACATTGGCCTTCTCGACACTGCAAACACGATTATTGCGAAGTCTGGCAGCCTCAAATGCCTTACGCGCAATGCGACGAATCTCGCTCTCGCGGTAACCCATAGTATTATAACCATAGCGCTCGCCGTCCCGCGTTTCGATGCCGCGGGGTTGGCCGAAGTAGATGCCCGATACCAGCTCACGCACGACAAGAATATCCACCCCGTCGATCACCTCGGGTTTCAGAGTCGAGGCATCCAGCATTTGGCGGTGCACTTTGGTCGGGCGATAATTGGCAAACAGACCCAGATCCTCGCGGATGCGCAGCAAGCCCGCTTCAGGCCGTAGTGGCTTGTCCAGCTGCTCCCACTGAGGTCCGCCGACTGCACCCAAAAGCACCGCATCGCTGGCATGTGCCAGCTTTTGCGTCGCTTCAGGATATGGATCACCCGATTGTTCGAAGCCCGCCCCACCGATGCCACCTTCCTGCCATTCGGCATTCAGGCCAAAACCGTCATTAAGCACTTCCATGACCTTCAGTGCCTCATTCACGATCTCCGGTCCAATCCCGTCACCCGGCAATACTGCAATCTTCAGCGTCATAATTACTCCCTGTTACCCATGGCTGTCTTCACGGCAGCCAGGAAATCATCCACATCCTTGAATTCGCGATACACTGAGGCAAAACGCACGTAGGCCACGCCATCAAGGTTGCGTAATTGTTCCATAACAAATTCACCCAACGTACCGGCTGGAATTTCCGATTCACCCATCTCCTGCACAGCGCGCAGCACTGCATTCACGCCCTGCTCCAGCAGTTCGGCAGAGACTGGCCGCTTTTCAAGCGCCTTCTGCATACCCGAGTGCACCTTGCCAATATCAAAGGCTTGGCGGGTGCCGTCTTTCTTAATCACCAGCGGTAGTTTCAGGTCGGCGCGTTCAAAGGTTGAGAAGCGTTTGCCGCACACCTCGCATTCGCGGCGCCGGCGAACCGAAGCTCCCCCTTCTGCCACGCGCGAATCAATCACACGCGTGTCATCATTGGCACAGAATGGGCAATGCAAGAGCCAGTCCTAGTCTTCGTAAATCGGAAAACGATCTGTCAGCGCCCTGACCTCGGCAGCTACTGTCTGATGCACCGCCGCATCCTCAGGCGCCTTCAATACCTTCAGAATCATCTCGCCAATCTCGGTTGCTTCAGCTTCCTTCATACCGCGCGAGGTAATCACTGATGCACCAATGCGGATACCGCTGGTGACAAACGGCGATTCAGGATCGAACGGAATGGTATTCTTGTTGGTGGTGATGCCGGCAGCTTCCAGTGCTTCTTCGGCCTGCTTGCCGTTAATCCCTTGCGGCCGCACGTCGACACGGAACATATGGCAATCGGTGCCTCCGGAAACGATGCGTAGCCCGCCCTTGCTCAAAGCCTCGGCTATGGCACTGGCATTGGCCACCACCTGTTTCTGGTCTGCCTTGAACTGCTCGCCCAACGCCTCACCAAAAGCCACAGCCTTGGCAGCAATAACATGCATCAGCGGCCCGCCCTGAATACCGGGGAAGATGCGCGAATTAATAGCTTTAGCCAAATCATCATCGTCAGTCAGGATCATGCCGCCACGGGGGCCGCGCAGAGTCTTGTGTGTCGTCGTGGTGATAACATGTGCATGGCCGACCGGGCTCGGATAAGCGCCAGCGGCGATCAGACCGGCATAATGAGCCATGTCCACCATCAGAATGGCACCCACAGAATCGGCGATCTTGCGCATACGGGCAAAATCAATCGGCCGCTCGTAAGCAGAGGCACCGCCGACAATCATCTTCGGACGATGCAAATCAGCCATCTTCTGCATTACATCATAATCGATCAGCTCATTGTCTTCGCGCACGCCATATGCCACCACATCGTACAGGCGACCAGAGAAATTCACCGGCGAGCCGTGCGTTAGATGGCCGCCGTGTGACAGATCCATGCCCATGATCGTATCGCCGGGTTTGAGCACGGCCATATACACGGCCATATTGGCCTGCGAACCGGAATGCGGCTGCACATTGGCATGCTTGACTCCGAATAGCTCCTTGGCTCGCTCCTGGGCCAACTTCTCAACCACGTCGACATGTTCACAACCACCGTAATAACGGCGCCCCGGATAACCTTCAGCGTATTTATTTGTCATCACAGAGCCCTGCGCCTCCATCACTGCACGCGAAACAATGTTTTCGCTGGCAATAAGCTCCAGCGTATGACGCTGACGGCCTAGTTCGTCCTTGATGGCATCGGCAACGGCCGAATCCTGTAACGGGGCATTGAAAAACTGACTACGATCGGACATGAGAACTCCTGATATTGGGCCGGCCCGACCTTCATACCCGTGCCGGGCAGAATGAAACGTTCCGGATATAAAATGGCTGCGCATTATGTCGAATACGGGGGCTGCCGTCGACTTTGATCTGCAAACCGACAAACACCTTATGCATGCGCACTGATGTGACAATAAAAAAAGGGAGCCGAAGCTCCCTTTTTGCTTAATGAAATCCAGCTGACAGTCGGTCGAAAAAGACTGCCGGGATACTTAGTAGCGGCGCTCGCGGATACGTGCTGCTTTACCACGCAGGGCACGCAGATAATACAGCTTGGCGCGACGAACACGGCCATGGCGGATCACCTTAACACTTTCCAGCATGGGAGAGTGCAGCGGGAAGATACGCTCTACGCCAACATTGCTGGAAATCTTGCGAACGGTAAAACTGCTTGAAATACCCTTGTTATGACGGGCAATCACAATACCTTCATATGCCTGCAGACGCTCACGGCGTTCCACACCCTTCTTGGTATCCTTGAAATCAACCACACGCACATTCACGCGGACAGTGTCGCCCTCGCGGAATGCCGGGATATCATTACGAATCTGATCCTTCGTTACATCATCCAATGCACGCATTGTGTTAAGCCTCCAACCTAAAGCGGGTCAACCTGTCCAGATAAATAGCCAGAGCAGCCCTTACAGAAAGGTGGCGAACCATACCGATACCTTCTATCGGTGACAACCACCCATTTGGCGGGGGTAAATGATCGACATCCAGCCCCCAGCCGGTCCCGAAAACAACAAGGTGATTCCCTTTTATTTCCGGAAGTTTATCGATCTCCATCATATTCTCTTTGTCGACCGATGCCGAGGTATACCATAGCTGATAATCGCCTTTTTCCTGCACCTCGGCGAGTGAAAAAGCGGTTTGTATGGCTTTCAACACCTGCTTACGCCCCGGATTTCGTTCACCACCCGGGCCATCCTTATAATAATCCGTAATATCCGCCATCAGCGCATGCATGCCGGAGGCCGGATGCACCAGATACACCGGCCCGACCTGATAAAAGCCGCAGGTGCGGGCAAAATCATGGATATCGATCGAGGTAATGGCCGTCGTCGAACTCTCGCCCCGACGATTGAGCACCGGATGATGCACCAGTGCGACAGCAATATGTGAGGATGTTTCCGACATCGGCGAAGGTTAGCTGTTCATGGCTTCGATGCCAGCCC
>CAZDJY010000084.1:0-6294 GCA_964505835.1 uncultured Zetaproteobacteria bacterium
ACTGCCGTGCCGGCAAACAGGGATTGACCTTGCCATTGCTGATTGGCATCGGCGAGTAACTGATCCATCAGGTGGCTGGCTTCCTGAGCCGCCGCCTGGCGCTCAGTTGCACCAACCTGAGCCGAGGCTTGTTGGGTGGCCAACGTTTGGGCGCGTTTCAGAATATTGGCCATGTCGTTAAGCAGGGTCTGACTCATGCTGAGACGGGACTCGACTGTATCTATGGCCCCCAGACTTCCCTGGATGCCGAGCTTGGCATGCCGCAGATCAAGTGAAGTTTTATAGTCCAGTCCCGCCTCGGCCGGTGTCTGGAAACGGGTGCCGGAGGCGATTTTGGCATTGCCTTTGTTCTGGATGTCCTGTTGTTGACGGATACCTTTGAGCAGGCTGTCATAGAGTTGGGAGGTAGTAATTCTCATCGGATCAGCCCCAGCAGCGAGTCCAGCATCTGGTTGGTGGTCGAAATCACCTTGGCTGACGCTTCATAAGCCCGCTGGAATTTAATCATCGAGATCAGCTCTTCATCGATATTAACGCCGGAAATCGCTTGTCTCTGAGAGCTTAACGAATCGGCTTCGGCACTGCGATATTGTTTTTGCTGGTTGGCACTGGAGACATCGTTGCCATACTGGGTAGACAGGCTTGTCGTCCGGTCATGCAGGCTGGCAGAACCGCTGCCGTCAATATTAAGCGGAGTATTCTGCAGCGCGAGCATGTCCAGAGCCACCGCATTATCACCCGATTGCACGATCGAGGTGAGCGGATCTACGCGGCCGGTGCTGATGTTCCCCGCATCTGCCTTGATCTGATCCGACAGGCCGATGGACGCTGAGTCACCCCCATGAAAGAAGCTGTTTACCTCATAGGCTGCGAGGAAATTACTGCTGTCGCCCGAGAATGAAATACTGCCGCCAGCTGCATTGACGGACAAACGTCCGCTGGCATCGACTAAGGCGCTGACGCCTGCAACAGCATTGATCTGGGCTGCGACATCATTCATCGTCGTTACACCGGAGGTGATGTTGATCGCTGTGCCGCCAGGCGGGGTCGGGGTGCCAGTCGCATCGTAAACATGCAGGGTAAAGCTGCCGCTCTGAATCTGTGCGGCGAACGGTGTGGTCTGGCCAGGACTATCCAGTGCAACTGTGGGGTTGGATATCTGGCCAGCGAGCTGATTGCTGACTGACGTGCTGCTGGCACCACTGGCTTGCAGCTGATTGACGGAAAAAGTCAGGTTCGCGGCAATACTGTCGATGCGGCCCAGATAGCCACCGAATTTATTATCGCGCAGATCAACCAGCCCGCCGAGGCTGCCGCCTGAAGTCAGGCCGCCGACAGGCTGGCCGGTTTCGGCAATGTTTATTTCCGAAAAACCACTCGCTCCGATAGCTCCGCGAGCCAGATGTCGGGCTGTGTTATCCTGACTGAGAAGGTCACCACTCATGGTTTGAATCAGAAAGCTGCCACTACGGGTACTGATTTGTTGCACAGGGATAAACTGACTTAAATCGCGTACAGCCTGGTCACGTTGATCACGTAAATCGTTGGCCGCTCCCAGAACACCCTGGCCGCCGTTTTCCTGGCGGTTGATCTGGGCTGTTAGCGAAGCAATTTGATCGAGCAGCTGATTGGCCTGCAAAATGCCCTGATCGATTTTGTTGTCGGCACTCAGTTGCGCAGCTGCCAGTTGTTGCTGCATGCTGTTCAGGTTGGTGGCCACCGTGGCACTCTTGGTGCGCACGTTCAGTTTCTGGGCCGTATCCTGAGGGTTGTTGGCCAATTGCTGCCAGGACAGGAAAAATTCATCCAGGGATGAGGCGAGGCCAGTGCTTTGCAGGCTGCCGAATACATTCTCTACGGTGCCGAGTCCGGCGCTGATTTCATTCCAGTATCCCTGCTGGGCGCCATTCACCAGTTGTGCCTGCCCGATCAACGGATCGATACTGCGGTGAATGTTCTTCAGGTCGACACCGCGACCAAAATTCAGATTGCCGATCTTGTCCGGTATGGCGGTGGCCAGATCCGCTGTCTGGCGGGAATAGCCGGGTGTATTGACGTTGGCAATATTATGCGACACCACATCCATGGACTTCTGCTGCGCCTTCAGGCTGCTGGCGGCGACATTCAGGCTGTCAAAAATCATCCGCTGCTCCTCGGGCTATAGGTTTGTTGCTGTTGGCTCAGGCCAAGGTGCTGCAGGATGGCTGAAGAAACACTGTAGGCGGCATGCATGCGCAGCCGGTTCTCCTGACTGCGTTGATCAATAAATACAATACGTTCGTATAGATTACGGCGCAAAGCCTGCAGCTCTGAAGCTTTACCGTCGGCATACAGATCGATAACAGCTTCCAGGCTCATTTCTTCCGGGATATGTTCCCGGGCCAGAAGTTGGCGGCAGGACTGTTCCAGCTGGCCGAATTGCTGATGACATGCCACGCGTTCATCGGCAAGGGCCAGAACCTGCTCACCATCCATATTGCGGATAGCTTCGTACTCATTTTGGGTGATGGATTCCAGATGCTTGGCGCAGGCATTCATCTGTTGCAGCAGGATATCCAGCTGATCCATGGTCGATGGGGATATAGCGTTCATGACCACGGGTGTTCGGCCAAGGCATTACTGACGATTTGCACAGCCACCTTGCGGCTATCGGATTTGAAGCTTCCTTCTTCAAGAGCGCTACGGATGGCTTCAATTTGCTCCATGCGAACCTCGGACATGTCGGCAAGCATGGCATGCGCTTTCTCGCGCAGACCAGCTGCATCGGAGACCTGCACTGAGTCGCGGTTTCCTGAGGAGCTTTTACCAGATTTTGACTTGGACGATGACTTGGGTGTTTGCACCCCGGTCAGACCGCCTGAACGGTTAACGCGCATGTCTGTTTACCTCCGTCGTTTGATCGACAGGATGATCCAAAGAATTCACCATTCTATCTATATCGGCAGTTGCTGGAATTTCTTGAGCGCCGCCTCCGCTGGCACGGGTCATCTGACGGTATACGGCAGTGGCAATCCCGAGGTCGCCGCGTCTGGAAGTCGCATCCGCGATGGCCCGATCCATCATCGAGCCTTGCACATCCTCAGCAAAGCCATGTGCCAGAAAGCCGGATTTAGGGATGCTCTTGCGCATCGCCGCCATCATTTGCTGAATAAACTGGCCTTCAAACTGAAGGCTTGCTTGCCAGAGTTTCTTGTTCGAATGCTCACTTTGATGGGGCACCTGCACCCCTTGCTGGCCTGATGGTCGAGCTTGGCTCTGGATATCTTCCATCGTCTGTTTGAATTGTGATTTGTTGTCGGCAGATGGCCGCGCTTTGCCGGCCTGCTGCATGCGCTCCTTATACAGGAGATTATCGATGACGGATTCGACCAGATCACGCATGAGCTACATCGTCCTCAACTCGGCATGCAGTGCACCCGCAGCCTTGATGGCTTGTAACACCGCAATTAGATCGCTGGGCGTGGCGCCCACCGCATTCAAAGCGGATACAAGTTTGGAGAGTGAAACCTGACGTGGCAGAACCACCAGCTTTGCTGCGTCCTCGGACACCTGGACCTGAGTCCGGTCCACGGTGGTGGTCTGGCCGCCCGCAAAGGCATTGGGCTGGGATACCTCGGGGTTCTCGGTGACATTGACGCTGATATTCCCGTGTGCCACGGCCACTGTATCAATACTGACCTCCTGCCCCATGACAATGGTGCCGGTCCGCTCATCAACCATGACAATGGCCGGATGGTCGATGGCAAGATCAATCTGCTCCAGCCGGGCAATCAGGTCGACGGCATTGGCCGTCGGGTTTTGCACGATGATGGTGCCTGAATCTGTAGCTCGGGCCATGCCATCGCCGAGTTTGCGATTGATAGCATCCTGCATGTGCTTGGCGGTGGTGAAATCGGGTCGGCGCAGGCTTAACGTGACCTCTTCCTGAGTTGTGGCCAGACCGCGCGGGGCGGCTCGTTCGATGCGGGCCCCATTGGGGATACGACCGGCCGTCGGGTGATTCTTGGTTTGCGAACCGGCATTGCCGGTGGCGGTAAAGCCGCCGATGGACAGGCCTCCCTGAGCAACAGCATAGGTTTTGCCGTTGCCGCCCAGCAGTGGCGTGACCAGCAGGGTGCCGCCGCGCAGGCTTTTGGCATCGCCAATACTGGAGACGGTGACATCCATTTGCTGGCCCGGATGGGCAAATGGCGGCAACTCGCCGGTAACCATCACAGCAGCAATATTCTTCGGTTTCATTTTACTGATATCGGCGCGCACGTTAACGCCGAGCCTTTCCAGCATGGCGGTAATGCTATTGACGGTGAACGGTGAAGAGGTAGTGGAATCACCGGTGCCATTCAGGCCGACGACAATGCCGTAGCCGATCAGGGCATTGCTGCGCACCCCCTGGATATCGGCCAGATCCTTGATGCGTTCACTCTGGGCTGCAAAAGGGAGACTTAAGAGCATCAGTAGCAATGCTGTAAGGCGAAAGCTTCGTTGCGCTAAAGTGATTGAAAGTTTCGTGTGCATCAGAATGGCCATATCTGCTCCAGGGTACGGGCAAGCCAGCCCTCGTGGGCGACGCTGGCCAACTCGCCGCCGCCACCGTAACTGATCTTCGCCTGCGCTACCTTCGAGGATGAAATGGTATTGGCTGGCGAGATGTCGGTCGGGCGAATGATGCCGGTGAAGGTGATTTCCTGCGGTTGCTGATTGATGGTCAGCTGTCGGCGGCCGACGATACGCATATTGCCGTTGGGGAAAACATGCGTGACCACCGAGGTGACACTTGCGGTAAGCGTGTCGGAATTGGTGGTTGACCCCGATCCGTCGAAATTCTTGCTGTTGGTCATACCGACGCTTGCTGTCGGGGTCACCGAGGCATTTTGTAAGGCATTACCATAATCAATGCTGGCATTCAGGTTGCTGGATAAATCCGATGTCTTGCTTTTCTTGGTGCCCAGCGAGCGCGTGGCACTGGCATTTTCCTGCACCAGCACAGTGACCAGATCACCCACTTCACCAGCCTTGGTTTCGGCGAACATGCCGCTGCCGCCACCGGCCCATAACGAGCCGTTATGGGTGCTGTCGGGCTTCTGGGCATTCAGTGCCTGCTCGACCTCCAACTTGTTCTGATCGCTGGTGACGCTTTTGACCTGAGGCATACAGGCCGCCAGAGCCAGGCCTGCTGCGATGAAGGAGATGGATGTACTGACGTTTCTCATCCTTGTGCCCCGTCCATGGCCACGCGTACGGTCCGGCTGCTTTCGGCAATAGCCTGAATCACTTCATGACTGCGCACATTTCTGACCAGCAATCGTTCGCCCCGGCTTACGGTGCGCAGCGCCTTGCCGGCGGTACGGATATGGATAGGTCCGGCATCCAGAACAATCTGAACCGGGTCGCCGCGACGAATCAGCGGCGGTCTTTTGACATGGTTGCTGAGAATGACTGCGCCGGCAGCCAATGGACGGGTCAGACGCATACCGGCCAGATCCGAAACGGATTTCCAGATGTGGCCGTGGTGGCCTGCGATATCGCTACGGGCTTGCTTGATCATGCTTTTGTTCAGCAAGGTGCGTGCCGAAAGTGAGTGTTGGGTCACGACGACCTTCGACCACCAGTGGACGCGCACCGGCACATACCAGCGCTTGATGTGTTTGCCTTGTCCCTGTTCTGCGATCAGGGCGATGCGCTTGGGGTGTCCGTGCAGGCGGGGCAGATGCCAGCGTACCGCCCCCCGGACAGGCGGCCATTGCTCGACCTTGATCAGCTCTGCATCGGCATCCTGCCAGTGCACCCCTTGGGCAAAAAAGTGATGCAATGATTGCTGCAGAGCCTTGTCGGACTCAGCCCGAGCGGTAGCCGGGAGAAGCAAAGCCGCAACAAGCAGAATCCGGATAAACTGAATCCACATGGGTTGAATCCGGACAGCGTGCATCGGGGTGAGTCGTACGTGCATCATTTATCTACGCACGTTATTGGCAGTCTGCAGCATTTCATCGGCTGCCTGAATGGCCTTGGAGTTCATTTCATAGGCACGTTGAGCGGAAATCAGGTTAACCATTTCCTCAACCATATTGACGTTGGACATCTCCAGCATCGACTGCCCGATGGAGCCCAGACCGTTTTCGGATGGATTGCCGATAATGGCTTCACCGGATGCGTTGGTGCTCTGAAACAGCGAATTGCCAAGCAGCTTCAATCCGGCCGGATTCTGGAAGCTGGCTATCTGGATCTGACCGACGACCGTCTGTACGGCTCCCGGTTGTTCCACGGAAACAGTGCCATCGGCTCCGACCATGATGG